>MENF01000190.1 GCA_001769035.1 Bacteroidetes bacterium GWA2_32_17 | reverse complement strand
TATATGTTCGTGAACAAAAACGATTGATAATCGTTTTGTGAAGCGAAGGAGCGTAGCTCGGTACGTACAGTGGTGTGAGAGGCTTTCCCCATCAGCATTGGCTGGTGGGGCAGTCTACTCGATTATAGCCTGTGGTTCTAATTTCATAGTCAACCTTCCATGTAAAAATCACTGTAAACATCTCCTAATTCGTCGTGAAAACCCCAACCTATATTGCTTGTATCGTCAACAACTTTTTTTGCTCGGTCAGAAAACTTATTAAGTATTTTTTCTTTTTTCATTAGAGTCAAGGCTTGTGAATAAACACTTGCCACGCTATTATAAAATGGTTCGTCAATGTCGCCAAATTCATTGGTAAACTCTACACCTGTCTCAACGTAAAAAAGCATCAAGTCCGCTAATAATTCTTTTGATGTCTCAAGTTTTCTAAAGTCCGAAATTGCTTTTTCCCCATTGGAAAGTCGCAGTCTATAACCACGTTTTGGAAAAAATGCTTCATAAACCGTATCTTTATACTTTACGAAAAGATCTTTCTCGTTGGGGTTTATGTAGAAATCAAAAAAATCTTTCACTGATTTGTTCTTTTTACACAAGTCAGCAACCAAGTCTACAAGCTTGTCCTTTTCGAGCTTTTTAAGTTCTTTTTTAATGTCAGTCAGTCCCATTGTTTACGGTTTTTCGTTTACTCAATCGGTATATGTTTCTCTTTGCAATATTTTTCTACTTCTGTGTCGTTTGCAAAATAGTCGTCACAAAATTCGTCAAGTTCTTTCTCGGTTGATTTGTAATAGCGGTCTTCTGCGGTCATTAATTTTTCTGTCTGCTCGATGAACTTTTCAAATTCTTTATTGATTTTACAGAGTTTGTCAATTGTCTTGAAGTCCAAGTTACGAAACTTTGCAGGAAACAAAATTTTACTTTGATATGGATTTGCGTTAAGTTCAATAACTCCAATTCCAAACGATTGATTTAGTCGCTCCATTTCTTCGGTCAAACTGTCGCTGAACTCAAATGCAACCAAGTAGCCAAAGTTTGCCCAACTTGAATTTGAAACCGCTTGAAAAAATGCTTTTTTAAGTTCGCTGTCGCTATTTATTTCTTTCTTGATTTCGTATGAACTTAATTTAAAAGTGTCAACCCTATTTATAGATTTTAAAAAGTTTTGGCTGGCTTTGGTCTGTAAGTTTAGAAACTTAATTCCAACCATATCTGGATGTGTCCAAATTTGGTTGTTGTCTTTTCCGTATGTTGATTGCTCGTGAAAAATTGTCTTTGAGTAAATGCCAGTATTTTTCAAATAACTGCTTAACAGTTTGTGCAAATCTCGCTCGTCATAGGTTTTGGCTTTATCAACCTTAACGGTCGTTGTTGTTGCAGTTTCAGTCACACCACTTAAAATGTCAATGCCTATGTTTTGCTCATTTTTAGTCAAGTAATAAGAGTAAGTCCCGCCTTCTTGCTTAATGCGTTTTACTCTCGTGTCCCCATTTCTAATAAAGTCGCCAAGTATTGCCGAAACTGTCGAGCCAGGTGTTTTTGAAGCACCAAAGTCATAATGTTTTTTGTCAACGATATTGTTGAAAACTTCCGAATAATTAGTTAGTCCACCGATGTCGTCTAAACTTTTTAATACTGCTTCTTTTAATGTCATTGTCGTGTCGTTTTTTTATGTGTTACGGTCTGTCCTACCATTGGCTATAACTCACTTATAACCCAACCTATTGTTATACCCAACCTGTTGTTGTATAACCGTACCTTTTAGTAAGATTATCTTTTGGCAAATAGAACAAAATTTTTTCATAAATCATCAAAAGTTGATTTTATTTTTTGAATAATTTAGAACATTTAGCATTTATTAATTATTTTTTAAAACCTATCAATCCGGCAGTTTCGAAGCTTCGAAATTGGAAAACAAATAATATTCCAATAACAAATCTCAAAACAAAAACCAAATCTAAATATTTTGAAATTTAAAGATTTGAATTTTGTGTTTTGAGATTTGGAATTTGAAATTTGGTTTTTTTTTATTTATTCCTTCTTCTTGCGATGTGTTAAAATGTAAATTATTGGTAAAATACCAACTGTGTTAAAAACGGCAATACAAATAAACCAAGCAATATGATTATTACGAGCCGATTTCCACATTGCAATAAATTTCCAAACTGATTCCCAGATGCAGAGAATTACAATTACAGGTATTAACCATGTAAACTGATGAAGGGGGCAACATTGTTCCATATTCTTATTATTTAAAAATTTAAACAAAAATAAAACGATTAAACGAGAAATAAAAATTATTATAGTGAAATGTTAAAAAGATAACGGTTAGATTTTAAAATAGCAAAAAAATTCTTACACTTTCGACTTGAATTCAGCAATTATAATTCAATAATTTAATTAAATTTGCATTAATAAATTTACTTTATCTTCATGAGTTTTAACAACAGAAAAAAAAGAGAAATTGAAAAGGCAAAAGCAGAAGAAAGAAAACAAGTTAAAAACAGAAAGTTATAAAGTAATCAGTAAAAAATTGAATAGTAAAAAGCAAACAGTTCTATCATCAATATTCAAAAATCAATAATAATATGAACAGAATTTTACATTTGTTTCTTATTTTAACTATTGTATTACCATTTATTACATCATGCACTATAGAAAAAAGGTTATACCTGCCGGGTTATAATTTTGCATCAGAAAAACAAAGTATTAATAATGAAAATAAATTACAAAATATAAATGCTTTTGTAGTTGAAAACCGGAAGAATAGCTTATTTGTAAAAAAAACGAAGGTTATTGAGGTAGAGCAAAACTATACAGCATCTATTGATAATTCAAGTTCTTTAAAAGGAATAAATAATTTTCAAAGAACATTAACTTCTAATAAAAAACAACAAAGTTCGAATGTTAATAATGTTTTTTCGATTAAAGATTCTTGCGACAATATTATTTTAAAAAATGGAAAAGAGATTTGGGCAAAAGAAATTGAAATAGGTGTTAATGAAATTTCATATAAGAAATGTGATAATATAAATGGACCCGCTTTAACCATTAAAACTTCAGATGTTTTAGTAATAAAATATGCTAATGGTTCAATAGATGTTTTGTCTTCCGACACTCAGCCTTCAAATGATTTTATTAAAGAAGAAAACAAAAATGAGAATAATAAAAAGCAAGTTTCAGGATTAGCAGTACTCTCTTTCATCTTTGGCATTGTTGGTTTTATTATTCTTGGTATTCCACTTGGAATAACTGCTATTGTTTTTGGGTTAACAGGGGAAAATAAAATAAATAAAAATCGGGAAAAATATATGGGTAAAGGGTTTGCTCTCGCAGGTATAATTTTAGGGTTTATTGATATTATTGGAGTTCTGATTATATTATCTATGTTATAACAAATAGAATAAATTTGCGATTAATAAAATATAAGCTAAAATTATGAAAAATTCAATATTATTCTTATTGTTATTTACAATAATATTTACCAGTTGTAATAACGAAGTTAAAACTATAGAATCTGCAGGTGGTATAAGAATAAAATTAGAAGTTAACAATATAGATTTATTAAAAGGAATGTGCATTATTCCTGAAGATTCATTATTTCAAATGTGTTTGCAAAAAACAAGTACAAGGAAATACAATAGCATAGAAGAATTTCTTGAATCATTTAACAAAGCAATGCAGGAAATTAACCCGTCTATCAAATTAGCATCATATTTTGCTACATTCGAGATGAAAGATAAAATCTATCTTCATTCAACAAACGACAAAGTATTAGCAGTATTAAAATCAGAATTGCAAAAAAAGCTTGATGAAACTATAATTAATATTACAAAGAGATTAAGAAAATTTTCGGAACAATCTGCCAATATTAAAGTGCTGGAATATAATTTAATACTTGTTGAAGTTCCCGGATTATTTGAAAAGCAAAGAATTTGCAATTTACTTCAATCTTCGGGGAACCTTGGTTTCTGGGAAACTTATGAAAATTCTGAAGTTTACCAATATTTAGATGCTGCAAATAAGAAAATATCTGAACTTGGATTAAGTAATGAAGGATATAATTTAGACACAGTAAAAAAAGAACTAAGTCTTTTGGATGAAGTAAATTCAAATAAAGATTCTGTGCAAGAAAAGCTCAGTAAAGAAAATCCATTATTTTCTATATTATACCCAAATGTAGATAGTGAAAGAAAGCTTAGTAAAGGATCTGTAGTTGGTCTTTCTGACTCTAAAGATACTGCACAGGTAAATAAATATCTTGCTTTGAGACAAGTAAAATTATTATTTCCTTATTCACTTCGCTTTTTATGGACATTAAAACCATTAAAAGGAACAACTGTCTTTCAACTTATAGCAATACGTGTTACAAGTCGTAATGGACTGGCTCCATTAGATGGTAGTGTAATTACAACTGCAAGCTATAGTAGCAACTCGGAGGTTTCAATGTCAATGAATACTGAAGGTGCAAGAATATGGTCAAGATTTACCCGTGATAATGTAGGTAAACAAATTGCAATTGTAATTGATAATCGTGTTTACTCTTTTCCTGTTGTTAACCAGGAAATACAAGGAGGCAATTCTTCTATTTCCGGCGATTTCACTATTGAAGAAGCTGAAGATATGGTAAACATTTTAAATGCAGGAAGTTGTCCTGTAAAGTTAAATGTAGTTGCAGTTGATATTATAGAGCCGATTAAAAAATAATTTATTGAAATATTTTCTGTTATAAATAAAAAACAGATGGTTACCATTTATAATTTTTTAATATTAAATTTAAAACCTTAAATCCGCAATCCTTCTCGAAATCCTTTTACCCTAACACCTTTCGACTACGCTCAAGTTGACTGTCAGACTGAGCGAAGTCGAAGCCTGACTTTACAACCGTTATAATGCTTGCGGATTAAAGGTTTTATAATAATTAGTCGAACCTTAAAAACCCTCATTGGAAATTAAAGTCATTGTAAATTCTAATTGTGTATTTTTTTTTATTTTTCTTTTTTGGTGCTTGCCCTGTACTTGCCGAAGGGGTGAAAAATAAAAAATTTCTAAATTTAAATTCACAATGACTATGATTTCTAAAAAGGGTTTTTAAAGCTCGAATAAATAAAACCGCAGTTCGTTATCATTGATAAAAATAATTGTATTTTTTTGTAATTAAAATATTGTGTTATATTTGCTTATTATTGCAATTAAAAAAGCGAATATGCTAATTGTTATTTCGCCCTCAAAAACCCAGGATTTTTCAAAAAGTTTTGAAAGCAAAACTCACACAATTCCAGTATTTTTAAAAGAAAGCCAGGAGCTTATTACTATATTAAAAACTTATAAATTAACCGATTTATTGCTTTTGCTGAAAGTAAGCAAATCATTAGCAGAGCTAAATTATAAAAGAATAAAAAATTGGGATATATTACATCCCGAAAAAAAATCGAAAACAGCAATTTTAGCTTTTAAAGGTGAGGCATTCAAAAATTTTAAAGCACACACATTTACAACTTCCGATTTTGAGTTTTCGAGCCATCATATTAGGATATTATCTGGACTGTATGGTTTGTTACGACCACTCGATTATATTATGCCACATCGTTTAGAAATGGGAACGAATATAAGTAATTTTTATGGAAAAAATCTTTACAAATTTTGGAGCGAAAAAATAACTTTCGAACTAAATAGAATTGCCAAAGAAAACAATTTTAAAACTTTAATAAATTTAGCATCGGGCGAATATTTTAAAGCAATTAATACTAAATCTATTGACATTAAGGTTGTAAATATAACGTTTATGCAGCAACAAAATGGTGCATACAATGCTTTAGGAATTTTCTCAAAAAAAGCAAGAGGTAAAATGGTGAATTTTATTGTTAAAAACAGAATTGTCGAATTGTCTGAACTTAAGCTGTTTAATAATGACGGCTACGTTTTTAACCCTAAACTTTCATCGGAACAGGAAATGGTTTATACAAGATAATTAAACATACGTGTAATTATTTTTTATAAAAATCAGGAGAATAATAATCAATTCTTTACCACCTTTTCAGCCAACACCTGTTTACCATTAACATATAAACCTACTATGGAAACACCGCTGTCCCACTTGCCTGCAGGTATTTCTACCTTATTATAACCGGGCTGCAGGGGAAATGTATCTTGCAACGAGCCATAAGTGCTGAATGCACGTAATTCGGATTTGTCTTTGTTTGGAAGAGTACATTCTACTGTAATATTGCCTGTTGTTGGGTTAGGATAAACTTTAAAATCAAGGTTTTCTTTTGTATATTCTTCTAATCCGGTTCCGTTTAAAACCGTAATTGTATTTTGGGCTGTTTTTGTACAACTATCTTCTGTTACTGTAACGGTTACTGTATATATGCCTGCTAAGGTATAGCTATGCAAAGGGTCTTTTATATTATCTGTTCCTGAATCGCCGAAATCCCATTGCCAGGTTTGGGCATAAGCATTGTTATTATAAAATTGAACATCTGCCTGACCAGTTCCTAAATAAAATGTATCGCTGTTTGCAAATACACGCGGAATAAGCCAATTGCATCCGGTTGGCGGCTCAACATGCAAAGCAACTATTCCATTTACACTATCGGTACCAGCCATTGTAAAATATCCTGCAATGTATAAGTCATCATTATAAACACACATATCTTGCACAGATTCATTTAAACCCGAGATATTGTACCAAGTTGAACCATTATATCGCATTAATATTGTATCAATATCAGATGAACTGACTAACCATAAACCAGCATACAATTCTTTGTGATACATTAAAATAGAACTTGGACTTGTGTTATAATTTGGCAAGTTTGTATCTTCCCAGTTATATCCATCCCACCTTTTTAAACCGCTTGTGGTATCAGTAAATTGTTGACTATTTACGTAAAGAAAATTATTAATAGTATCAACAACCATGTTGTTAGGTGTAACCAAATATTCGTCCTTTAATTTATGCCATGCTGTACCATTCCATGCAGCAATACCATTAGTATAAAGACCACCAACCCAATCAAATCCACCGCAAATAATTATTTCGTTATCATATTCTGTCATAGCATATACAGTAGGATTCGTACCTTGTACACCTACTCCCAAATGAGAATAATTTGTTCCGTCATATCCAGCAACACAGCCATAAACTGTGCTTCCTAAAAAGTAAAAACTACCAGCCACATACAAATAATTTTTAGTTTTTAAAACTTCAACGTAATTACTGGGTGTAACGTTTGACAGGGCTTCCATATTTGTGCCGTTAAAACGGGCAATGTATTTTGTGTTGGGGATATTACCAACACCAATATCAAAGTTACCATTATCAAAATTACCACCAAAATATAGTTTATTATTAAATTCAGCAAAACTGTTAATAATACCGTAAACATTTCCTAATCCAGAAATTGAATCATATACATTACCATCCCAAGTTATAGGCCTATGGTTAATAACCGTATTACCTATTCTTACTATGCTTCCGCTAATTAAAAGTTTATTATTATAAACTTTTAAAGTAAAAACCATAGATGGTTCACTTGTTGCATATAACAATGGAGATAAAGGTTTCCATACCTGAGCAGATGCTTCGACTACGCTCAGCATGACAAAAGTAAAAAGTGAAAAACAAAAAGTAAGAAATGTTTTTTTCATAATTGTCTGAACCGCTGATTTATTTGATTAAATGATTAACATGATTATTTAGGAGCAATTAGTCTTTCACAAACTTTCTTATCACTACTTCTTTTTCAGTTTTTACTTCCACAAGATATACACCGCTTAGTAATGCTGAAATATCAATATTTGTTTTATTAACATTTGCTGCAACGCTTTTTATTAGTTGCCCCTGTATGTTTAAAATTTCAATTACTGCTTGCTGCGAGCTCTCTATGGTTATATTATTTGTTGCAGGGTTGGGGTAAACAATTAAATTGCTGTTAGCGGCAATTTCAGGTATTCCAGAAGTAAAAGATTTGTAGCTTGCCTGGTAGCGGTAAACAGTATCAACATTATATATAATATTTTTGTTAGAATAAAGATTCAACACAGTTATATCGGGCTGCCAGTTGCCTTGCCACTTTTCATATTTCCCGGTTATTGAGTTTCCGTTGGTATCGTAAGTATAAGTATATCTCGAATAATTCACCCATGCATTGGTTTGCCATTGTTCACGTATATCAGTAAGCATGTTTCCGTTGGCATCATAAGTATAAGTATATCTCCCAGAATTCATCCATGCGTTGGTTTGCCAGTATTCATATAAATAAGTCAACCTGTTTCCGTTGGCATCGTAAGTATAAGTATCTCTATAATAATTCACCCATGCATTATTTTGCCATTGTTCATATAAATAAGTCAGCCTGTTTCCGTTGGCATCGTAAGTATAAGTATTTCTATAACTATTAACCCATGCGTTGGTTTGCCATTGTTCACGTAAATCAGCCAGCATGTTTCCGTTGGCATCATAAGTATAAGTATATCTCTCATAATTTACCCATGTATTGGTTTGCCAGTATTCATATAAATCAGTCAGCATGTTTCCGTTGGCATCATAAGTATAAGTATATCTCTCATAATTTACCCAAGCGGTTTGCCATGGTTCAAATAAATAAGTCAGCATGTTTCCGTTGGCATCATAAGTATAAGTAGCTCTCCAATAATTCACCCATGCATTGGTTTGCCATCGTTCACGTAAATCAGCCAGTATGTTGCCGTTGGCATCATAAGTATAAGTATTTCTATAACTATTAACCCATGCGTTGGTTTGCCATTGTTCATATAAATAAGTCAGCATGTTTCCGTTGGCATCATAAGTATAAGTGGCTCTCCCATAATTCACCCACGAGTTGGTTTGCCATTGTTCACGTATATAAGTCAGCATGTTTCCGTTGGTATCATAAGTATAAGTATATCTCTCATAATTAACCCATGCATTGGTTTGCCAGTATTCTGCTGTTCGAATCAAAACATTGCCTTGTGTGTCGCATATTTGTGTCAGCCGTTGATGTCTAGAATTTAAAATGTCGAAAGTAATAATGGTATCCCATTTCCAAACCAATGATTTTGTGTTTAGTAAATTTAGCTTTTTAATATGTGCAGCAGGGTTATCCTCACCGGAGCAATGTAATTGCATTCGCTTAACAATGTGTTCACTGTTCCTGCCGGGCAATGTATTATTCGTTTGCTGTATTTGGGCATAACAGTTAAAAGTTAAAATTGTTGCGAGAATAAAAATTAATTTTTTCATTTTTGTATAATTATATTTTTTTCAAATAGCTGTTCATCCCCATTATAAATTCTGCACAAATATATGCCATTTGATAATAAAATAGTTAAATTAATTTCAGAAACATTTTCGGGAAGTTTTTCCTGCATAACAATTTTACCGGTAACATCTGTAATATTAATGGTTTCGCCTTCACTGAATGGTTCTTTTGAAATAATAGTAATTTTACCGGAAGATGGATTAGGATATATCCGGTATTGTTCATTTATTATTTCTGAGTTATTTGTTTCTATTTTTGCTTTCTTGTTTGTCATAAAATCAGGAGAATAATTAAACGGAAATTCTGTTCCATATAACTGATAAAGTATAGATCTGGCATTTCCAACTCCAATATTATGTTCCTCTTTTTGTGCAATCTGCCATACTATTGAAAGTTGTATAGAATCCATATCAAAAACAGTTCTTCCACTTTGTTTTAAATTAATGTAAATTTCTTCTATTGTTTTCCAATCCTGTTCTGCTTCATTTGAAGGTACAAAAGACTGTAAACGGGATGATGCTTCAGCAAGGGTTAAAGAATCTTCGGCAAGTGAAGAAATAACTAACATTTTAGCATCGGTAAAAGGAACTGTTTTAAGAAAATTAACTGCTGTTTCAACCGAATCGGAATCCAAGTAATTTAAAACAATTTTTTGCACCAACTGTTTTGCATTTGAAGTATGTATGTCAATCTGTCTTTGCAATGTTGTTAATGTTGTAACAGAGGGGTTATAACCCTGTGCACGTTTTATTTGAGAAGCAATACCTGACGGCAATTCATCAACTACATTATTAATCTGCATCCATACATTATTAGGAACCGGGCAGTTACTCGTTAGCACTTGTTTAAGTAAACCGGGTGCTAAAGGATTATTCCTGAAAACGGTTGCAATAATAACTGTATCGGATAACGGGAAATGAGAAAGCAAAGTATTTTTTAAGTTACCGGGTGACATAGAGTTAATAATTGAAAGAAGATAATTAGTTTGTCCATTATCTATATGCAAAGCTAGTGAATCATAGCGGAATTGATATTGTTGAACTGATATTAATTCATTATTAAATGCCGGTATAAGTATAGATTGATTGCCACCCGAAGATGAAGATAAACATGAATTGTTGGGATTAGCAACGTCGAAATTAACATTATCATCAAAAAGCGTAATAGCGCTTGACAAAGGAGTTGGTATCCGCTCTGAAGGCCAACTATGGTGATAGTAGATAAATGGAGTTGAACTTAAAATTTGCTTCATGTCAGGAGAAATAAGGTTAAATTTATTTCCTGCCGGTAGTTTGGTATTTACATTAAATGGTTGTCCGGGAATGTCAGGTAATCCCTGATTGGCTAGAGTTCCTAAAATAAGCCAGTTAGTACCAGAATAATCAGCAGTTAAACTATTAAATGAATTATTACATTTAGTTTGAAGAAATGAATTATTCCAAATTCCCCAAATATTAATTCTTGTTCTATTGAAGTTATTTCCCCCGTTTTCATAACCAATAAAATTTGAACCTAATGATAGACCATTAGGTATAATAGCCAGATTAACCCTGTTAAAAGTATTATCATTAATTGTAAAATCTGATGTTGAATTTAAAAGAATGCTTCGTGGATTTGCAGATTGAGATATATTAAAATAAGGGTCTCCAAAAATATTCCCTTTAATATAATCGTATCTGCCGCTTGTTATTTCAATGGCATTATTTGATGATTGCTTGAAAGTATTATTAATTATTTGATGACGAGTATTGACATTAGTGTTATTGTTAAAAATATAAATACTTCTTGCCACATTATCGAAGTTAGAATTTGAAACATTATAAGAAGCATCATCAGAAGTAATGCCAACTTCCACGTTGTCAAAAGTATTGTTTGATAAAAAGTTTGATGGCTTAATTATTTGCCCCCATATTTCAATACCTTTGGTTGTACGACCTATACTATTAGCATAACCATAATATGGATTGAATTGGTTGGGATAATAGTAGCCAACATTAGGAAAAACATAACCTCTATCAATAGGACCATTACTTGTAGTATTAAATATACAATTATGAATTTTGCTTGTATTTATTCTATTACCCGAAGATGGCGGAACAAAAGGCAAAAATTTAATGTCAATGCCATTATTAATAAAATTACAATTAGAAACATCTATATAACCATTCCTGCCAGTTAAAGCATAAATAGGTGTGCCATTATTATTTGGAAAATTTATATCACCAACCAAAACGGCAATGTGAGCATCTTCAATAGTTGCTCCATTAATAATTACTCTTCCTGTTAATTGTTGATTAAAATAGAAATGTGGAGTGCCATTAGTGCCTAAAACCCTAATACCTTCCCACATATTATCACAACAAGGTGGTGGAAACTCGCCCCCAATTGCTTGATTTCCTGGAAATACTGGGATTTGACATAAGTTTCTCAAAAACGAGTTTCCTGAAATTTCCAAAGTTGCACCTGGATTGACTACTATTTTTCCGACTGGTCCAAAATGTATATCTGACTGATTTGTAATTATTAACTTGCTGCCCTGTTCAATGTTAATTGTACCTTTTACATAGTGAGTAACATGGTTCCATGGTACAGTGCTGTTTCCTGTAATATTTAAATCAGTAATATCATAAGGTGCATAGTTTACACAACAAGAATTATAATCTCCCCATCCATCATCTGAAAGGGGTGCTACATATACGTATTGAGTTGTTGTATATGTACCACATGGGCTTGTAACTATAAGTTTAACCGGATGATAACCGGGCTGGTTAAAAGTATAATTAATTGAACCTGATGAGCCATTAATACTGCCATCATTATCTATATCCCATTGAAAAGTATATGAAGGATCAAAAGGTGTTGTGTTAGTAAATACAAATGTTTCTGATTGGCAAAAACCAGTATAAGTATATGAAGGAATTGGGAGTGGATATTCAATAGCAATTGTTACATTAGTCGTAATAGTACAGCCATTAGCATCTGTAACGGTAACCGTATATGTACCTGCCGATAATCCTGTTGCTGTTTGTGTATTTTGACCGTTCGACCAATTATATGTTAAACCCGGTGTGCCACCTAATGCTGAAACGGATGCTGTTCCATTTGAACCTCCTAAACAACTCACATCTGAATGATTTATTGTATAAAATAAAAATGGTGGTGGTTGTGTAATAATTACACTTGCAGTTCCTATACATCCATTTACATCTGTAACTGTTACTGAATAATTACCTGCCGACAAGCCTGTTATATTTGAATTTGTTGAACCGTTATTCCATAAATAATAATATGGTGCAGTTCCGCCAGAAACTGTAACTATTGCAGAACCGTTAGAAAACCCATTACAACTTACATTTGTTTGAGAAGTAGAAATATTTAAAACAGGTGGTTGTGTAATAATTACACTTGCAGTTTCTGTGCATCCATTAGCATCGTTAACAGTAACAGTATATGTACCTGCATTTAAACTGGTAATTGTTGAGCTATAACTAAAGATAGTGCTTGTTCCATTTGACCAAGAAAAATTATAGCCATATAAATAAAAAGGCCAACCCATATTAATAGGTGTTCCACCGCTTGCTGTTATAGTTGCAGAACCGTCAGAAAAACCATTACAACTAACATTTGTTTGAGAAGTAATTGTAGTTGTTAATGCTGACGTTGGAAGAGTGAGAGTAACTGTTGCTATTGCTGTACATAATTGTGCATCTGTTACGGTAACAGTATAAACCCCGGCAATAAGCCCTGAAATTGTAGGTGTCGTTTGTCCATTTGACCATAAGTATGTATATGGTGCAGTTCCGCCAGAAACTGAAGCATTGAGTACGCCACTTGAACCGAAACAAGTATTAATGTTAGAACTTGCATTAACAACAAGAGGTTGAACTGTGGGTCCAAATTCAATGTCATCTATTCCAAAATCATAACCTATAGGGCCACTATTACCAAAACATTGAATATTAATTATTGCGGAATTCGTATTTGCTGTCCAACCGGCAATAACATTAGTCCAACTACATGAATTTGCAGTAAAATTATTTGTAATTGGTAAGCCATTAATAAAAAGTTGGATATCGGCAGATGACTCGTATGATTCACCAATTTTTTTATACCATACGGAAAGACTATAACATTGTCCTATTATCACCGGAACTGTTTGGGACCAAGCGACACTTTTATATGGGGAGGATTGTCCACTATATTGACTAGGTGCATCACCATAAAAAAAATAATTATTTCCAGAAGGGGTATGATCGTTTGTTTCTGCGGAACAATCCCCGACGAGATTAACAAATGGACTAACCCCAGCATTTGAAATAGCATATTCATTTGTATAATCATATGGGGAACTACAAGGATTAAATGTTCCACATGCAAAACGCATTGCAGATTGTACAGGGGATAAAGCGTATTCTGTAGGTAGTGTTGATGGACAACTGGATGGGCAAGTTGGTGTAACTCCTTGCGGAGTCTCAAAATCTCCATTATCGATCAAATTACAGCTAATTGGATAAGGGCAAGGTGCGAATAAGGCAACAGGGGCAATAATACCATGCAAATTATTAATTTGTAAATTATATGTAACTGAATTAAACTGGCTTTGATTTTTTTCTACTTTAAGTATAAAAGTATTTCCTATTTCCATACCAGAAAAGTAAACGAATGGTAAGGTATCGGCACCTGCAGAGAAACCTTCACTCAATAAATTTAGAGAAGCACAAATGCCGGAAAATAAACTTAGACTTTTTATTTCGGTAGCCATTGCCCCTGTAACAGATATTGCAATGTTTGACGAATCTGGTACAAATTTAAACCACATTACACTATCGGACATTGTAAAATTATTTATAGTATTACCACTGCCCAAATCAATAGCAGTTATGCATGAACTACCCTGTATAATCTGTTTTTGAAAAGAATTTGATAAACCAGAAGTATTATTCCCCCCATCCGTTGCCGTTGCAATAACATTATTATATGCAGTATTTACAGAGGTTGTCCAATTTCCATTAACATCTGTTTGAGTAGTTGCAAGATAATCATTCGCATTTTCATTTCCCGTGCTACCGAATATTTCAATAATATCATTTGGAGCGGAAGTTCCTGAAACAGCATTAGCAGTTGCAGAAGTAATTACAGGTGCAGTTTTTCCTTCATTGCCCCAATATGGCGGGCCTGCTCCAAGTATTAAATTTATTCCTCCACCATTATTATATATCCGGTTGCGTGTAATTTTATTATATTTTGCATTGTCAATTGTTATACCAGACAAACCACTATTAGCAATTAAGTTGCTTTCATTTTGTCCGCTGCCGCCTATAATGCAATTATCAGCACGAAGCCATTGGCTTTGTATATAAACTGCCTCGGCAGGACATCCGTGATTTTGCGTTCCGCTAATATCCGTCCCTATTATATTTCCCTGTAATATTGCATTGGAACCTGCAATATAAATACCCATACAGCGCCAAGGGTATCCGGGTTCCTGACCGCCAACATTCCAAAACATGCAATCTTTTATTGTAATATTTCCGGTAAATACTATTACGCCGTTGCTTGCCCAAAAATTCCTGATATGAATCCCTGTCACACTGCTGCTATCGGCATAAGAACTGAAATTAAAGCAATTGTTATATATGGGAATATTTGTTCCGTCAATAATTATTGATGGTCCATTAGAATAATTATAACCGGGCTGTGTTGAACCGTCTATAGTTATTGGCTTCATTAACACAGGCAAATAATTATTCAAATAAATTACATGTGGTCCTAACCCCGGTATATTAATTACAATAACTACTGAATAAGCAGGAGAATCATTTGCTTTGCGTATTGCCCATTGTAATGTACCCAGCATAGCGGAATCGCAAAGACTGTCAACATAATTATATCTATTTAAAAATTGGTCAGGGTCGGTGATTTTGAATACTGTTATTGTGTCTTGTCCTTGTAAAGAAACATTAAAAATGAATGAAAGAAGCATTAACGCTAATACTTTCTTTCGAATTTGTAATTTTTTCATAATAAAAGTTTTTTAAATTTATTATTTGTGAAAATACAGTTTATCAGTAATTAGCCCGTTATTATCTTCAACAAATACAGTCAGATAATTGAAACCGGCGTTTTGCTGCCCGCTTAATTTTATAAAGACAGTAGCAGTATATCCCAAAATTTCCTTTTGCACGCCATTAACCTGCAAATAATACGTACCGCTTTGCTCTATAATATTGCCTGTAACAGATAAAACATCGCCTGCATCCTGCACAGTTCCAAAATAGTAATATGCTTTTGTTGCAAGGTTTACATTGTTAATTTTAAACAATACAATAAGGTCGGTAGTGTCTGACTGCATGTCGGCACGTATGCCCGGGTTTACTGCTAAATCAATTATTTCTACCTGTGTGGTTTGTGCTTGTGTTATTATATTTAATAAAAGTATAATAACACACAATAATAAATTTTTCATAGGTATTTATTTTTAGTTTATTAAACATTTGTTCATACAAATTTATAACTATTATTTAAATAAAAAAAAATTTTTTTGCATAAATAAAATGTGTAATTATTCAGCATCCATAAAAGTGGCTCCTTTATGTGAATATTAACAGATATTGCAATTAACTGACCTTAAATTATTTAATGCCGAGGGATACACTTTTAACTATGAATTATCTTCTGAACAAGAGATGGTTTATACAAGATAATTAAACATTCCTCAACAAGTAATATCATTTTATCAAATTAGGTGATTTTACCCTTTATAAGTGAAACATTTAGACTTACCTTTGTCCCGTTCAGATGTTTCAATTATGAAAATACGTAATTTTATATTAATTTCTATTTCTGCAATTATTATTATTACTGCATTTATATTTTTACGTAAAGTACTTGGCGAGAATCCCGAAAAAGTTAAACCTGTTTTACTCAACAATAATTTCGATAAAAACGAATCAATGTTTTCCAGTATCTATAATACTTCAGGCAATTTTGAAGGAATAATTGATTTAATACAAAAAAACTTATACGACACAATTTCGTATCGCCTGTATGTTTATAAAAATAAAGTAAAACTCGATAAAAATATTCTGAAAAGCAAGGTTGACGAAACCCTTATTTTTGATTTGCAAAATGAAGTTATTACTGCATTAAATCATAATAAAAAATTATATTATAATTTGCCTAAACAGCAATATATAAATAATAACAAATCGAATTTTAAAATTATTAAAACTAATAATGTAAAAAACATAATTGGTTATAAATGTATCCAATGGAGAGTTAAAAATGATTTAAAAAATACCGAAATAACTTTTTGGGTTACTGGTAAAAAATACGATTTTTATCATCGTTTTTTAAAATTGTGGAATAAAACCGAAAACTGTTATCAATTCTTTCTAAATATCCCTGAAGTTGAAGGGTACATTCCAATACAACAAGTCGAAAGAACTTTATTACGCGATATTAAATCTACAATTATTATATTTAAAATTACCGAACAAAAAGTTGACACTAACCTTTTTAATGTACCTGAAACATATTCGCTTTTTTCGAATTAATTTTTGCTTACTCATCCCCTAAATAGCAATGTCATTAAGTTAACGCTATTTTTAAAAAATATCGTAATCGAACAGAAAATGATGCATTCCGAAGTGATTGATTTACTTCGTTATTCGGTGTTCCTTGCTCATTATTCATTTTTTTTTCTTAACTTAAAGGGTAAAAGGTATAGGGGAATAGCGAATGGCGGTTAAATCCTTATACCTTATATACCATATTCCTATAAGTTTTGGATTATAGGATTACGACATATACGTTCAAACTCTAAATATTAATTAAATTTGCAAACATTATTTTAATAATCAGTAAAATAAAATAACATTATGCGAAATATAGCAATTATTCCTGCTCGTGGCGGAAGTAAACGTATACCTCAAAAGAATATTAAGTTGTTTTTGGATAAACCCATTATTTCTTATTCTATCGAATCGGCTATTAAATCAAAACTTTTTGATGAGATTATGGTTTCAACCGATGATACAAAAGTTGCAAAAATTTCGAAAAAGTACAGTGCTTCAGTTCCTTTTATGCGAAGCGAAAAAACTGCAAACGATTTTGCAATTATTGCCGATGTTGTTATTGAAGTGCTTGATAACTATAAAAAAGCAGGAATAGAATTCGATAATTTTTGTGTGCTATTTGCTACGGCACCTTTTATTACAGCTAAAAGATTAAAAGAAGGGTATGAGTTAATGCTTAAAAAAGGATTTGATTCGGTATTTCCAGTTCTTAAATTTTCGTATCCCATACAAAGAGCATTAAAAATTGAAAATGATAAATTGAGCATGATAAACCCCGAATATTACGAAAAACGTTCGCAGGATTTGATGCCTGCTTATCACGATAGCGGGCAATTTTACTGGATGAGCACTAAAGAGTTTTATAAACAAAAAACATTGTTTTCGAAAAATGCAGGTGCAATTATTTTATCCGAAATGGAAGTGCAGGACATTGATACAATCGAGGACTGGGAAGTGGCAGAGATGAAATACCTTTTATTGAAAAAAGATTGAGAAGATTGAAAAACAAAGATTGAGAAGACAAGATTGAAAAACGATGTCAATCCTATCAATCTTCTTCAATCTACATCAATCTGAAAAATATAAAAAATTGAGGAACAATAAACTAAAAAATATAAACACATGAAATTGGAAAAGAAAGAAACACAAATTTCAGAACTTGGTGAATTTGGGCTAATTGAACATCTTACAAAATCAATTAAAATAAAAAATGGAACAACAATAAAAGGTATTGGCGATGATGCCGCTGTACTTGATTATAACAATAAAAAAATACTTGTAACAACAGATTTGTTGGTAGAGGGAATTCATTTCAATTTAATTTACACTCCATTAAAACATCTTGGATACAAGGCAGTTGCAGTAAATTTATCGGATATTTGTGCAATGAATGGTGTTCCTCGCCAAATTACTGTTTCTATTGCTATTTCTAAAAAGTTCACTGTTGAGGCAATTGAAGAATTATACGAAGGAATTAGACTTGCCTGCGATAAATATGGAATTGATTTAATTGGTGGCGACACATCGAGTTCGCTAACAGGATTATTAATTTCTGTAACTGCAATTGGCGAAGCAAATGAGACAGATATAGTTTACAGAAGTGGTGCTAAAGTTAATGATTTAATTTGCGTTTCGGGTGATTTAGGTGCTGCATATATGGGATTGCAATTGCTCGAACGTGAAAAACATGTGTTTACCGAAAATTCTAAACCCGGCAGCTATCGGGTTCAACCAGATTTTTCGGGACACGAGTATATTCTTGAACGACAGTTAAAACCAGAACCACGTATTGATATAATAAAAAAATTAACAGAAATAAATATTAACCCAACATCCATGATTGATATTTCGGACGGTTTAAGTTCCGAATTAATGCACATTTGTAAAAACTCTAATGTGGGTTGTAAAATTTATTCTGATAAAATACCAATTGATATAACAACATGTAATATGGCTAATGAATTTAACATTGCACCTGAAACAGCCGCTCTAAATGGTGGCGAAGATTATGAGCTTTTGTTTACAGTTTCTTTAAAAGAGTATGAAAAAATAAAAAATCTTAAAGAAATTTCGGTTATTGGAAATATAATAGACGAGTCTGATGGAATGAATTTAATTTCAGATGATGGAAAACAAATACCAATTACAGCACAAGGGTGGAATGGATTAACACAAAACGAATAAAACTATAACGTTAATCCAGCAGTTACCGTTAGTGCATTATTTGAATACTTATCAAATGCAGAAGTATTAATATTTGTATAACCGAATTTGTATCGGGCATCCAATATTAAATTATGAGAACCAGCTTTAAAACCAATCCCAATTCCCATTACAATACCAAAATCAAGATTATTAAATTTACTTGTTACGTTCTCTTTAGTATAAAAATATTTTACAGGGGCAACATCAAATTGTTCTCTATTAGATGCAATAGCACTTAAAATATATCCAAAAGAATGTCCTAAAAATATTCTTGGTGTAATTCCATCAATATCATGTGAATTAAAACTTAATAAAAGCGGAACTTCTATTGTATGAAAACAAATATTTGTAGATGTCGGATAGTCTTTTGCGGTTAAAGGCAATGTATTAGTAACCCCTTGCTGTAAATATAAAATTTCTAATCCTGCCGACAAAGATTTTTTTAAATCGTAGCTTGCAAATGCGCCACCTGTAATGCCAATACGACTATAACCTAAATTTTGGAAGTTTTTAGCCATCGTACTATTAACTAATCCAAGTTTTACGCCATAATGTAAAGGATTATCCTGCCCTATTGAAACAGAGGTATATAATAAAAAAGGAATTACAATAATAAATGTTAGTTTTTTCATAATTTATGGTTTTGAAATTTAAACAAAAATATTAATAATTTTTGGAATATTAAAATATCTGCATATATTTGTAAAAAAAAAATTATTATTAATTAAAAATTAACATTATGAAAAATTTGAAATTTGCTTTTGTTTTAGTTGTATTTGCTATAACTGCAAGCTATTTTACTTCGTGTAAAAAAGATAAATTTACTGAGGAAGATGCTATAAATTTGCAAGCTGCTATAGATGCAAATTATGCCCGCCTGCAAGATTCACTTTTAAAAGTTGGTGGTGTTATACATTATAGCGTTAACGTAGTTTCCGTTGGAAATGCAGCAAAGTCAATTGGGAGTACAAATGCTACTGGTGCTACAGTTTCTGCAATTCAAAATGGCGGAGTATTAACGGTTACAACAGGTGCTGATGGTATTGCCGTTTTTGATAACATGAGAATAGGAAATGTAACTGTAAATGTTCAGCTTGCAGGTCATTCAGCAGTTGATTTTATTGCAGATTTAACTCCTGCAAATAATATTACAGGACCAGGTCAGGACTTATCACAAACTACAAGATTAGCTGCTACCTTAATTCCAATGTTTCCTACATCGGGAGCAACAATGGCAACTGTTAATGGTAAAGTTACTTATGAGTCAAATTTAATAAATAATACCCGCGAATTTCCAACATCTGCTGTTGTAATTTGTGCGATTGATGTTACAAGTCCATTGTTTACAGATTTCACAACTCCAACTGGCGGAACCATTAATCAGGACCAAGCCGGAAGAATAATTAATATCGTTTACAGCGATTTTAGCTCAAACGGAGTTGCTGATGCAAGCGGAAATTACAGTTTACAAGTTCCTGCTACTGCAACCGGTTTACCTATTAAATTAGCAGTTTCGGATTATACTACAAATCAAAGTTTATTATTATCTGTTTTAAACGGACAAAATGTTGACGGTGTTCAATCTATAAGAACAATGTTTGGTTCAAATTTTACACCGAGCAATATTCCTTCAGTTCTTCCTGCTTACGTTACTGTTGGTGCCCCAACTGGAGCTATTGGGGCTTATACAAATAATGCAACTTTAGGTGCAGTTACTGTTATTGCTGGCACTGTTACAAACATTGCTGTAAATACTCAAGGTTTAGGATACACAAATACTCCAGATGTAGTAATAACATCGCCCGATCCTTATGCTACTGGTGCAACTGCTATAGCTATCCTTAATGGTAATGGAGAAGTTACAGCGATAAATATAACAAATGGTGGTTCAGGATATATTACTGCGAATGCTGTTTTAAATATTAATACTTTCAATACAACTGCTAAAGCAGTTGTTACAAGTAATGTAAATGGAAATATTACAGGTATAACAGTAACTAATAGTGGTAAGGGATACATTACCAAGCCATCTGTAACAATTACTGCATCAGTTACAGGACTTGGTACAGGTGCAACAGCAGTATCAAGTTTAAACAATCCAAGCAATGGACAAATTAATATTCAATTAACCAATGGTGGAACAGGTTATACAGGGAAAAATTATATTACCGGAGCCGGCGATGGTGTTGCTGTAACTCCCGGTGGAACTACTTTTAATGTAGTTTCAGGAACAACTGTTATTAAAGATGTTTATCTTGGTACAGGTAAAAGAGAAATTGAGAATTAATTTTGTCTGTCCATAATGTCCGATTTTTTCGTTATGCCCCAGTACGCTGTGCTATGAGGTCATTCCGTCATTGTTTGTGAGGACACAAACAATGGCTTGAGGTTTTCAAAACTTCGCAAGCCTCAACATTATGAATCAGATAAAACTTTACCAACAAGTATTAAATAAATATTTTAATATACAAAAAAACCTTCATAACTGAAGGTTTTTTTATTTGTGTTTTTAATATTTCACTTGTAACTCAAATAAAACTTCCCTAATTTTAAATCTAATTCTGTTGTAATTTTTATATTTTGTTCTTCGCCTTCAACAAAGTTTAATTTAAAACCAGCATTTTCTACTACCGATGCATCGTCGGTAAAGTTAATTTTATATGGTAATTTATAAGCGGTTTGTAACATTTCAGAATCGAAAACCTGTGGGGTTTGAATAAGTTTTATATTATTTCGGTTTAGTTGTTTACTTCCATTTGGTGAGATTTCCATAACAGTTTCGTTAACTCCAATGCATGGAATTGCGTTTCCTTTATTTTTTGCAACGGTAAAGCATTTTTCAATTAAACTTGTGCTTACAAGCGGGCGAACAGCATCGTGTACTGCTATTAAACAATTAAATTTTATTGCATCTAATCCATTTTTTACAGATTGGTATCTTGTATCACCTCCTGCAACAGTTGTATGGTTTAATATAAAGTTATATTTCAAACAAATATTTTCCCATGTAGAAAAATGATGAGGTGGTAAAACTAAAATAATATTAATGTTATTATTATAATCGTAAAATTTTTGAATAGTGTGCATTAAAATAGGTTTATTATTAATGCAAAGAAATTGTTTTGGTGTTGAGATTCCCATTCTAACGCCTAACCCGCCTGCAACAATAATAACAAATTGCTTATAGTCTATTTCTTGTTTATGCATCCTAATTGTTCGGCTTTAATTTGAAACCACTTTAATTTGTCGAATTGTAAAATTTTATATTTATCAGATACAATTGCTTTAACCGAGCCATACCAGTCGCCTAAAAAATCATCTCTCGACAAGTCGTCGCGGTCGTAAACGCCAATTTTAAATTGAGCATCATTTGAGAAATGATAAAGATAAACAGTATCTTTAAGGTCGTAACTTATTGCATTTCTTGCTTCGGCTGAACGCCAGTAAGGAAAAGAAAAATCGCTTTCGCTTGTAGCAGGTGAGTATATTTCCCAGTAAATATCGGGATAACCTTCACGGAAAGAAAAATCCATACCAAGTGGTGAAAATTGAGCATCGTTTCGAAGTTCTATTCCATTACCGTATATTTTTGAAAGATAAATTTCAGGGACATCAACTTTAAACTTTACTTTACCTTTAATTTCATCATTTTCTATTTCTAAATTGGTTGTTTCTTTAGTTTTTTTATCGTAATGAGTTCCATAATATTTATCAACAAATAACTCGCCTTCAATTGTTTGTTTTCCTGTTTTTAAGTTATGAAACAAATACATTGGAATACTTATTTCGCTGTGATAAACAGGGATAATATTTTGTTTTTCAAATGGAATAATTACAATATTGGTATCAAGAGGCGAATAAAAAAATCCTTTATATCCTATAACATTATTGTTTATGGTTAATGGTTTGCCTTTTGAATATAGTTTTAAAAAAAATCTTGTTTCAATTAAAGTGTCGCCATAAAAACTATCAACTGGTAAGTTAATGTTCTTAGGTAATTTATAATCTAATGAAATAGTAAGTAAATTTTTATATTCAGTAATTTTTAACCGAACTGTTTTAGTACTAAACAAATTTGTTTTTCCTAAAACTTCTGTGTCAATAGTTTTCTCGTCTAATTTTTTGTCCCAGTCGTTAATACAGCCAACAAAAGAAAAACAAATGGCAAGAATAAAGGCAGATTTTATCATCATTGAAATAAAGTTTGGTCGTTGTTAGGTAATATAATTCCTAAATGTTTGTATGCTAACTCTGTAGCTTCTCTTCCGCGTGATGTTCTTTTTAAAAATCCTTCTTGTATTAAAAATGGTTCGTAAACTTCTTCGATAGTTCCGGCATCTTCGCTAACAGAAGTTGCAATTGTATTTAAACCAACGGGTCCGCCATTAAATTTATTAATAATTGTTAATAAAATTTTATTATCCATTTGGTCGAGTCCGTATTTGTCAATATTAAGAGCATCAAGGGCGAATTTTGCAATTTTTAAATCAATTTTACCATCACCCTTAACTTGTGCAAAATCGCGAACTCGTCGTAACAATGCATTTGCTATTCTTGGGGTTCCCCTACTACGCCGGGCTATTTCAAAAGAGGCATCATCAATAATAACAACTTGCAATATGTCGGCAGAATGTTTTATTATTTTATCAAGAATTTCGGCAGAATAATATTCGAGATGCATTCTTATTCCAAATCTTTCGCGAAGCGGGCTGGTAAGTAAACCCGAACGAGTTGTTGCACCAATTAATGTAAATGGGTTTAGTGTAATTTGAATTGAACGAGCGCTTGGTCCCTTATCTAACATAATGTCAATACGATAATCTTCCATTGCCGAATATAAATATTCTTCAACAACGGGACTTAATCGGTGTATTTCGTCAATAAATAAAACATCACCTTTTTCGAGATTTGTTAAAAGTCCGGCAAGGTCGCCTGGTTTGTCTAATACAGGACCGGAAGTTATTTTTAATCCTGCTCCAAGTTCATTGGCAATAATGTTGGCAAGTGTAGTTTTTCCTAATCCTGGCGGACCGTGCAATAAAACGTGGTCTAACGATTCGCCACGCATTTTGGCTGCTTTAACAAATATTTTTAAATTTTCGACAACTTTTTCCTGACCATAAAAATACTCGAAATCGTTAGGTCGCAACTTGCGTTCTAATTCATTATCTTTTTCGTTAATATTATCTTCGCGTATATCGAAATCACCCATTTATTTGAGCTTTGATTTATAAAACACAAATTTAAACAATTTTGTAAGCAAAGCCAATAATATAATTTAATAAATTTATTAAAGTTAATGGAACTCATTTTCGTAAACATTAAAACCATATCAAGTAAGGGGTAAACTCCAGCAGGAATCTAAACGTTTATAAAAGCATTGCTTCTTTAAGAAGCAATGCTTTTGCTACTATGCGAAGCGAATAATCTCCTTTTTTTTACTGACCTGACAAGCCTGAAAAACCTGTCAGGTGGGTAAAAAATTTTAAAATTTAACCGAGCTACTAATTTTTAAAGCAATCTCGTTAAGTCTTTCTTTAGATAAAGTAAGTTTTGGTCTCGAAAAATCAATATCAGAAACTTTATTAATTGGAATTAAATGAATATGTGCATGAGGGACTTCTAAGCCAATAACAGCAATCCCAATTCGTTTACAAGTCACGTTTTTTTCTATTGCTTTTGCAACTTTTTTAGCAAAAACGAACAGAGCTGCTAAATTATTATCTTCAATATCAAAAATATAATCAGTTTCTTTTTTTGGAATAACGAGTGTATGACCTTCGGCTAAAGGGTTAATATCTAAAAAAGCAAAAAAATCTTTGGTTTCTGCTACTTTGTAGCTATGAATTTCGCCGGTAACAATTTTAGAAAAAATACTTGTCATAATTATATCGTATTTGTTTTAATATTAATTTATTTTTCGTTTTTAGTTAGGGGTTTTTAGTTTGTGGTTAAACCATAAACTATCTTGTTATTTCGATTATTTCAAACGATAATTTTCCACTTGGAACTTGAATATCAACTATATCGCCAAGTTTTTTTCCAAGTAAGCCTGCAGCAATAGGAGTGTTAATTGAGATTTTGCCTTCTTTCAAATTAGCTTCGCTCTCGCTTACTAAAGTGTATTGCTGAACAGCTTTGTTAGCAAGATTTTTAATTTTAACTTTCGATAAAATCTGGACTTTAGATTTATCAATTTTAGAATCGTCGAGAATTCTGCTATTTGAAACTACATCTTCTAATTTTTTTATTTTCATTTCGAGCATTCCCTGAGCTTCTTTTGCGGCATCGTACTCGGCATTTTCTGATAAATCGCCTTTATCTCTTGCCTCTGCTATCATATTAGAAATAGCAGGACGTTCAACGGTTTTCATGTGATTTAAATTTTCTTTCAATTTGCGAAAACCTTCTTCGGTTAAATACGAAATTTTTGTCATAATCAGTTGTTTATATTACAAAAAAGAATCCCGATAATTCGGGACTCTTTATAAGTGCAAAGATAATAATTATTTTTAACTAGCCAGTAATAGGGATAATTTTATTTTGATGTGCTGAAGTCATAAAATTAGATTTAATCTAAAGTGAAAAAAGTCTATATCTCTAGTGCCTTTATTATGT
>MENF01000189.1 GCA_001769035.1 Bacteroidetes bacterium GWA2_32_17 | reverse complement strand
ACGTCGTGAGACAGTTCGGTCCCTATCTGTGGTGGGCGTTAGAAATTTGAGAAGACCTGACTTTAGTACGAGAGGACCGAGTCGGACAGACCTCTAGTGTATCTGTTGTGGCGCCAGCTGCATTGCAGAGTAGCTACGTCTGGACTGGATAAGCGCTGAAAGCATCTAAGCACGAAGCCAACTTCAAGATGAGATTTCCTTAAAGGGTCGTCGCAGACTACGACGTTGATAGGCTGCAGGTGTAAAGACAGTAATGTCAAAGCCGAGCAGTACTAATTGCCCGAAACTTTACTTTCAGATTAGATATTAAAATAGTTTTCTTCTGTACGTCATTCTGTATTAAAAGTCTTAAGGTAACTTTAGCGATAGGGTTCCACCTCTTCCCATTCCGAACAGAGAAGTTAAGCCTATCTGCGCCGATGGTACTGCATTCGTGGGAGAGTAGGTCGTTGCCGACTTTTTATTTTAAAGCCTAAGGAAACTTAGGTTTTTTTTTGATGTTTTACTAAATTTTATTGCTGTATAATTTTATTGCATTCATCAATAAATTTTAACAATTTGTAATTTAATTAAAAGAAATACTGCTATAAAACATTTTTGTTTTAATAATTTTACTATTTTTGAATTGTCAAAAAAATGGAAGCTTGCAAAAAACTTAACAACTTAAAAGAATAGTGTAAAAGTTAAATATTATATATTTTCAGATAACAATTTTTTGATAAAAAAACATTGAGTAATGAAAGGCTTAATACACAATGAATTGATGACAAATATTTTGGTAATAATATAAGAAGAAAAATGAGATACGCAGAGACAGGTTTTAACTTAGAAATAGATCTAACACGTAAAAACATTGAAAGGGTTTCAACTAACCCAAGAGACACAGAGCTTTATTTGGGTGGTCTTGGCACTAATGCTAAAATTATGTGGGATAGGGTTCCACCAGAAGTGAACGCCTTTTCTCCTGAAAACCTGATAATATTTGCCACTGGTATTTTATGCGGCACGTCCGCTCCAGGTTGTAATCGTACTATTGTTACAACAATTTCTCCTCAAACTAAATTAATGGCATTTTCAATGATGGGTGGATTTTGGGCACCTGAATTAAAGTATGCAGGTTATGACAAATTGATTCTTAGTGGCAAGTCACCTGAATTAGTTTATATTTGGATTAATAATGATAAAGTAGAAATTCGCGATGCCTCTCATTTAAAAGGTAAAGGCGCAATTGAAACTGCAGAACTTCTTCGACAGGAGCTTAATGAACCGAAAGCTCAGGTAGCTGCTATTGGTCTTGCCGGTGAAAACAGAGTTTTTTTCGCATCCATCGAACAAGGCAGGTCCAGCAGCAGCCGAGGCGGAATAGGTGCCGTTATGGGCGACAAAGGAGTAAAGGCAATAGTCGTTCGCGGAACAAAGGATATCAATGTTGCTCAACCATCTGAATACATGAAAATTTGCAACGAAGTTTTGGAATATATTAAATTCAGAGAAAAAAATCCTATTCCCGGAGTAATACCTATACTTGCCGTGCTTGGTTCACCACAAGAGATGGCAATACAAAATGAAAAGTGGCACACCGAAAATTTTATGTGGGGGAATGCACGTACCCGCAGAAAAGATTTTTGGACTGAAGATGTTGACAAGGCGTGGTTGGAAACAATGAATATAGCAAGGACACGACTTATAAGCTGCTATAACTGTCCTATGAAATGTGCTGCAACGATTTCCATGCCAGGGCTTCCAACATACATGATGAAATGTTTCTCGAAGTTAACTTACACTATGGCAGCTTTTTCAGACCTGAATTTTGGTCTTACAATTGCTCAACGTGCCACAGAGTACGGAGTTGACGGATATTCTGCCCCTCAGGTTATGGCTTTCGCTCTCGAACTTTACGAAAACGGCATTTTAACTGATGCCGACCTACCAGGCATACCCGCTGATACAGAAGGAAGATTTTTCTGGTTATTAAATAGAATTGTAAGACGTGAAGGAATAGGAAATATTTTGGCTAATGGAACATATTCGGCTTCTCATGAAATTGGCAAGGGATCAGAGGCTTATGCTCATAATAACATTAAGAAACAAGAGCAACTACCTCTCAAATTATCCATGCTGAATCCCATTTATTTTCTGATGTATGCAACTGGCGAAAAAATAAGTATTACTCAGATTGAAGGGCAGTTTCCACAGGGACCTTTTCCTGAGAGAAAAGACCGTGAAGAGTTTGTAAAAGATTGGTTTCAGGTGCCTGACGAAAAGTTTAAACAATATTTTTTGGATTGGGAACCACGCGGAGAAAAATCAAATCCATATTACCCTACCGTTGACATGAGTTGTGATATTGTTGACTGGCAAGAAAAGATGCATTATATTGATGATGCTTTAGGAATGTGTGCCGGCTTATCATCATTTCACATGAAAGCTCCCTATCACATACATAATTTGCCTAAATTTATAGAATTAGGTGCAGGTATCGAAATGGATGAAGATAAAATATCGCTGGCAGCCAAAAGATACAGAACATTAGTTAGAGCAATAAATATAAGAAGAGGCATGAGGAGAAAAGATGAGAAACCTCCTGAAGACCATTGGAAAAAAAGATTTCCTGAGCTTGAAAAGGAACTCTTAGATGCATATTACAAATTTAAAGGGTGGAATAATGAAGGTATTCCAACTATAGAATCCTTACATGATTTGGGATTAGATTATGTTAGCGAAGATTTCCAACATAGAGGTATTTATACTGATATGGAAAAAACTTCTGCAAACAACGAAAACAATAAAGTGGAGGGCGCAAATCATGAAGGGTGAAAAGAAAAAGAAAATAATTAAATCTATAAGGATTGATGTTGATAAATGCAATGGTTGCAGGGCTTGTGAAGTAATCTGTTCCTCTTTTCATTCTAATCCTAAATATAGTAGCAACAATCCGGCAAGGTCTCGTATTCGCGTGATACGTGATCTAATTGCTGACATATTTGTTCCTGTTTATGCAGGCGAATATACAGTAGCTGAATGTGCCGGGAGGGATAAATATACGATTGACGGAAAAGAATATAACGAGTGTGCTTTCTGCCGTGCTTCATGTCCATCAAGAGATTTGTTTAAAGAACCTGACTCCGGACTTCCTCTAAAATGCGATATGTGTGAAAGTGATCCTACACTTAAAATGCCTATGTGTGTGCAGTGGTGCTTAAATGATGCTCTGATATTCGAAGAAAGGGAAGTTGAAGTTGAAGAAGAAGAAAAGCAAGAAGAACTGGAACTTGGTCTCGAATCATTGGCAAATAAATATGGATTGAACAAAATTGAAGATATTATTGCCCGAATGTCTCAGTCAAAAAAAGGGTAAAATACAAAGCCCAAAACCTCAAGTCCCAAGTCTCAAATTTCAAACCCTAAACTTGGAACTTGGTATTTGGAACTTGAAACTTGGAATTTAAAAAAGAATGGAAAAAGTAGCTGACTATAAAGAAATTGCAGACATAATAAAAGAAAAAGGCGGAGACGCATTCAAATTATGTTACCAATGTGGCAAATGCGATGTTGTTTGTCCCTGGAACCAATTGACTAACTTTAGTATGCGTAAATTAGTGAGGGAAGCAACTTTTGGTATGTCTGAAATTGAAGGCGAAAATATTTGGCGTTGTACTACCTGTGGCAAATGCCCAAAAGTTTGCCCCAGAGATGTGCAACAGGTTAAATCCGGAATAGCTATGCGAAGAATTGCAACCGAATATGGCGTTTATCCAGCTTCTGTAAATCCAATTCGTGCTGTAAGATCAGGGCTTAGCGGAGAAGGTAATCCATTTTTTGAAGAACGTAAAAAAAGAGGCGATTGGGCAAAAGACCATTCTGTAAAGGAGTTCACAAAAGACATGGAAATATTATATTATCCCGGTTGTTATTTAAGTTATGACTCAAGATTAAAAAAGGTCGCAATTGCAACTGCCAATATCCTAAATAAAGCAGGAGTTAATTTCGGGATATTAGGTTCCAAAGAGGTTTGCTGTGGCGAAAGTATTCGCAAAACCGGTGATGAGGAATTGTTCCTTCATTTAGCTAAAGAAAATATAAAAACCTTTATTGATAATGGTGTAAAAAGAATTCTTGTTTCTTCTCCACATTGTTACGAAACTTTTAAAAACGAGTACCCCGAATTTATGGTTCATTTTGAGGTGGTTCATATCGCCCAATATATTTTTGAACTTATTAATAATGGAAGACTTAAAATTAACAATACGGAATATGCTAAAAAAGTTACTTATCATGACCCTTGTTATCTCGGACGGCATAATGGTATATATGATGAGCCACGAAATATATTACAAAAAATAGCAGGTTTAAAACTAATAGAAATGGCTGATTCAAAAGAAAATAGTCTTTGCTGTGGTGGTGGTGGTGGCAGAATTTGGATGGATACACCAAAGGGAGAAAGGTTTTCCGACCTAAGATTAGACCAGGCAGCAGAAATTGAAGCTGAGGTGCTGGTTACTGCCTGCCCATATTGTATCACCAATTTTGAAGACAGCTTGTTGTCTCATAAAAATCGTGAAACTATTGTGATAAAAGATATAACAGAAATTATTCAGGAAGCGATTTCTTGAATAAAATTAAACGAATAAAGACAAAGAGAATGAAATATTTCAAATACCAAGAACCAAGTTCCAAGTTTCAAAACCCAAGGGTTGAAGACAAATATTTAATTTGGGATTTGGAATTTGGAATTTTTAGTTTGGGTCTTGAAATTTTATAAATGATGAAAGAAGAATTTATTGATAATATTAATGCAGTAGATAATAATTTCGGAGATGTTATTGTTGTAGGTGCGGGAATCAGTGGAATTCAAGCTGCTCTTGATCTTGCCACTTCAGGCTTCAAGGTTTATTTGGTTGATAAAGCACCCACAATTGGCGGTAAGATGGCTCAGCTTGATAAAACTTTTCCAACGAATGATTGCTCTATGTGCATTGAATCTCCTAAGTTTATTGAATGTGATAGGAATCCCAATATAGAAATTCTAACTTATACTGAAGTTGTTGGTGTAGAAGGAGAAGCAGGAGACTTTACCGTAACACTAAATAAAAAACCCAGATATATTATTGAGGACAAATGTACAGGATGTACTGTATGTGCAGAATACTGTCCAATTCATATTCCAGATCCGTTTAACCAGAAATTATCAACAAATAAAGCTATCCATATATACTTTTCGCAAGCAGTTCCTTTAGTTCCTTATATTGATGAAAATTGCTCTTTCCTTAAAGATGAAAAATGTTCGATTTGTGCCAGTGTTTGTAAAAATAATGCAATTGACCTTCATCAGAAACCAGAGAAACGTATCATAAAAGTGGGAGCAATTGTCTTGTCTCCCGGTTACGATGTTTTTCATCCCGAACTAAGAGGAGATTATGGCTATGGAAAATATAAAAACGTTGTTACCTCACTCGATTTTGAACGTTTGCTTTGTGCCACAGGTCCTCATATCGGTGAAATTTTAAGACCATCAGACCTTAAGCATCCTAAAAAAATTGCTTGGATTCACTGCGTTGGGTCCAGGCAAACAAACGAAGGTGGCAATAGTTATTGCTCTTCGGTATGTTGTACATATATTCAGAAACAGGTAATCTTAGCAAAAGACCATGCTCCAGATATGCAAGCGATGATTTTTCATAATGATATACGGTCTTATGGTAAAGATTTCGAACGATTTTATAAAAGAGCTGAAAATCTTCCAGGGGTTACATTCATTAGAAGTTATGTAACTGTTGGAAAAGAAATTCCCGATTCACAAAATGTAACTATCAGATATTCTACAACAGATAAAGGCGTAAAAGAAGAAGAATTCGACCTTGTAGTATTGGGGGTTGGATTGCTCCCTCCTGCAAACGTAAATACGCTTGCAGATATATTCGGTATTGAGCTCAATGCTCATCAGTTTTGTAATACCAATTCCACAACACCAATAAATACATCAAGACCAGGTATTTTCATCAGTGGAGCTTTCGCCGGACCACTTGATATTCCCGAATCAGTTTTGGGAGCCAGCGGAGCAAATGCACTTGTAGGTGAGCTTTTAAAAGCCCGACGAGGCAAGCTTTCAAAGGAACGTGTTTATCCCGATGAAAGAGATGTTTCCGAAGAAGAATTAAGAGTTGGTGTTTTTGCCTGTCATTGTGGTGCTAATATTGGTCGTGTTGTAAATATACCTTCATTAATCGAATATTCAAAGACGCTGAACAATGTTTTTCACGCAGAAGAAGGTCTTTTTATCTGTTCTACCGATGCTGCTAAGCAAATATCAAATACTATCAGGGAGAAAAAACTTAATCGTGTTATTGTTGCCGCATGCACTCCAAAAACCCACGAGCCATTGTTTCGTGATACACTTAGAGAAGGAGGCATAAATCAGTACTTTTTCGATTTTGTAAATATAAGAGAACACTGTTCGTGGGTACACTCCAAACAAAAAGAAGAAGCTTCTCAAAAAGCAAAAGACCTTGTGCGTATGTCAGTTGCCAGGGTTGCTCACTTAGAACCTCTTCAAGAGTTTGATTTGCCTGTAAATAAAACAGCACTCGTTGTTGGCGGTGGAATTGCAGGAATGACCAGCGCACTTAGCATAGCCAATCAAGGATTTGAAGTTCATTTATTGGAAAAGGAAGCAACTCTCGGAGGAATGGCACTAAGAATTCCTACTACTCTTGAAGGTCTTGATGTTCGGGAATTTATTAACGCTCTAATTAAAAAAGTTTATCAGCATCCTTTAGTATATGTCTCTCACAGTGCAACAATTACTGATGTTTCCGGCTATGTAGGAAATTTTGTTACAACAGTTGTTTCTGAAGGAAGAACTAAAACAATAAAGCATGGTGCCACAATCCTTGCTACTGGTGCAGTTGAATACAGACCAACTGAATATCTTTATGGAAAAGACGAAAGGGTAATGACATCTGTAGAACTTGGAGAACAAATTGCTCTAAAAAATAAAAAAATAACTGATGCAAAAAGTTTAGTAATGATACAGTGTGTCGGTTGTCGTCAGGAAGACAGAAATTATTGTAGCCGGGTATGCTGTACACATTCAATAAAGAATGCGTTGAAGCTAAAAGATGTTAATCCGGAACTTGATATATATATTCTTTTTAGAGATATCAGAACTTATGGATATAGTGAAAATTATTACAGGGAAGCATCGAATAAAAATGTAAAGTTCATTCGGTATGAACCGGAAAATAAACCATTGGTTGAATTAGTAAATGAGGGAAGCTCAGAAATATTAAGGGTTAACGTATTGGATCCTATTTTAGGTAAAGAACTTGCTATTGATGCCGACATTCTTTCTCTTGCAGCAGCGGTTATCTCTTCGGAAGGAAGTTATGAAGCATCGCGATTATTTAAAGTAGCAATTAATCAGGATGGTTTTTTTCAGGAAGCCCACGTGAAATTAAGACCTGTCGATTTTTCTGCCGAAGGTGTTTATATGTGCGGCACAGCACATTATCCTAAACATATAAAAGAGGCAATCAGTCAGGCTTATGGTGCGGCTGGAAGAGCAGTTGCTCTTCTCTCACAAGATACAGTCACAGCTTCAGGTTCGGTGTGCGAAGTGAACGAGAATGCATGTGTATCATGCGGTGCCTGTATTTCGGTTTGTACATACGGTGCTATTGCCTTCAACGAAACAAATAAAGCCTTTGTAAATTCAGTCCTTTGTAAAGGAGATGGCCTGTGTAATGTGGTGTGTCCTACTTCGGCTATTTCGCTAAAGCACTATACTGATGATGAGTTGCTGGACCAGATTGATGCAGTAATAGAAAGAAAATAAAATTTAATTATTTTCAGTTGCCTTATGTTTATTTTTTTATGTAATTTAGCTCCGAAATGAATTTGATAGATTTTAATAGCGATTTTTTTCAGAATTTACCTGATGGTACCGAACTTATAAGCAGATTAGATAGCATATCTAATTCCGAAAATAAGCCCATCAGCACTATCCCATTTGGATGCGAAATTGATATTAACGAACTTTTTGAGAGAGCTAAAAGTTCAGTTAGATTTATAAAAAAAGAAGAAGTGAAAAACGATCTTTCATTATACAAGTTAACTCATGTAAATAAAAAGGATAAAAATATTGAATCTTCCGGATATTTTATTCTATATAGACATCCTGATTATGATAATGTATATATTGCTTTTACTTTTGAAGAAAGCGTTTTTTTTAATCAGGAATTAAAACCATTTATAAAGTCTTTTTACCCTGAAATAATTTTTACTTTTATTAAAAGTAAAAATATGTTAGACCTTATTGAACAGTTTAAATTAAGAAATGAAATATCCGCGATAATAATAAATAAAGCAAATTTTATTTTGCGCAAAGAAGATGAAGAATCTTTTCCAGGTTTATCATGGCCTAAAATGCCTTTGGATGAAGCATTTAATTGGGTAGTAAACGATCAAAATGGATGGTTCAAATCTTTGAAATTTGACGCAATCAGGTATAATAAAATTATTACTTCTGTTTTTATTAACAGGCAAGGTATTGTTAAAACTGATTTAAACTTTGAAATGGTTTATAATGCGTTTATTCAGCCAATTTGCAAATCAATAGATAGTAACTATAAGCAATTTAGAAACAGAGATAGGAGAAGTAGTGAAAATTTAGATGCAAAACCATTAGTTGTTGAATATGATTCTGAAATATTTAAAAATGTTGATGAAAATATAATTTTTATCAATGCGATTTCAAGACTTGATAATGCTTCTGTTTCAACACTTCATGGAAATCCATATATTCATTTATCTATAATTGATTATTTGGATGGTTCCTCATTTGACCTTTGGGTTTTAAATAGTAAAGAGATAATATTAGTTCCGCAAATGAGAGGAACTATTGCAAGTATTAAACGAATCTTGAATCATATTTTCGACACTTTTGCCGAGGGTGAAATAAAAGATTATGAGATGTCTTATTAAATGAAAAACTCACTTCAAAAAATAAAAGAATTTAATGATAATTATTCAAATACTATTCAGGCAATAGTAGGCTTTATGCATATTTATAAATATGAATTTAAAAAAGAAAAAAATATAGATGTTAAATTGTTTCAAGGAAGAAAGTTTGATAAAGAGAATGATAAAGAGAATTTTGCAACACCGGATATTGGAATATTGATAAATGAAAAATCGGGTGTGATAGGGGAAGTGAAAAATAGTTTTCCAAAAGATACATCACTTTGGAAGGAAGATTTTCTACAACTTTTACAATATGATGATAATTTAATTGGGTGGCCTGTTAAAGATGAAATCATTCCTTTATATGATATTGTTTTATTAGTCCAAGATTCTAGATCAAGAGATGTTAAAGATTATTTTCTTAGCAAAAAAGATGAATTAAAATTTAACCATCCATTTATTATTATTGAATATGGCAGGTCAGATGAAGCAAAACATTATTTTAGATTTAGAATAGAATATGGTAATTTATCTGAACCAATAATTCATTCTAAAATTTATTCCGGTTGTCCTATAGCGATGGAATATTTAGTTGTACAATATTCAAAAATTCTAATTTATGATACTCCACCTCATTTATCATGGATGATGTTTCTAATATATTCATGTATGATTGATAAAGCAACAGAAGAAAATAAATATCATAAAATAAATAAAAAAACAAAAATAGAATTAGAAATTTCAATTGATGAGGTTGTTGAAAGATTACATAAAACATATTCTTTTTGTTCGTTTCATAAAAATCATCAGGAAAGACAACCAAAATTACCAAAGAAAGATTGGGTAAAACAAGCCATTCTTAAATTAGTTTTTATAGGAGAAGTTCGTTGGAAAGACGAACAACAGGAAAATATTATTTTCCTATTACAAAAACATGATAAATCTGTAATTGAACATTATGCAGAAAAATGTTTGTCGGAAGAAAATGATGTCAATCAAACAACATTACGCTTCTGATTGACGAAGACTTCAATTTCGTTCTTTCTAAATTGAACTTACCAGTATGCAACTATTTATTAAAAACCTCAAGTTTCAAAATTCAAAATTTGAAAATTGGAATTTTTAATTTGGGGCTTGAGACTTGAAACTTTAATTTGAAAATAAAATAAAGAAAAAATGAGCGAAGAACATAATTTTCAGCCAAAAATAATAGGCATTCTATGTAATTGGTGTTGTTACGGAGGGGCTGACCTGTGCGGCGTTTCTCGTTTTCAATATCCACCCTATATTAGAATTATAAGAGTAATGTGCTCTGGCAGGGTTGATTTGTTGCATATAATTCGTGCTTTTGCAAATGGAAACGACGGTGTGTTTATTGGTGGCTGCCATCTTGGTGATTGCCACTATGTTACTCAAGGAAATTTTAATGCATTCAGTATGGTTCAAGTATGTAAAAAAATACTGAAAAGCATCGGTGTACATCCCGAACGTTTGAGGATTGAATGGGTATCTGCCGGAGAAGGTATTCGCTTCGCTAACTTTATGAATGAATATAGCGATGAACTTATTAAGTTAGGACCTCTCGGAAAAGCTGAAGGCATTGACAAAGAAACATTGGTATTCAATTTTAAAGCTGTAAAAAAAATCATTCCCTACATCAAACTCGTGTTAAATCAGCGGCTCCATGCGTCAGAGAGAACCGAAGAAGCGTATCATAAGTTTTTTAACAGTGAAGAATTTGAAAAATTGTTTAACGAATTAATACTTGACAAATTTACAAAAGCCCAAATCACAATTCTCTTACAGAAAAAAAATCTTTCAATTAGCGAAATTGCTAAGTACTTAAATTTGAATCCTTCTGAAGTTGCAAAACATATAAACGATTCATCAAAACAGGGATTAGTAAGGTACGACGTTGATAGTAAATGTTATGCACTTGCCAATGTGGAAAGCCCCAAAATCAAAGATTCAAGCCCCAAGCTCCAAAGCTCAAATCTCAAATTTAATATTCAAAGTGAAGAAAATAATGGTTAAACAAAATGATCTTTGTGGAAGATTGCTAAAGTTCGCTATTGATGTGATTTTATATTTACGCACAGTAAAAAATACAGTAGAAACAATGGACATGAAAAGACAACTTGTTAGATCATCAACATCCAGTGGAGCAAATTATGAAGAATCGCAGGGTTCTCCCACAAGACCTGATGTAAAGACTAAAATCGGAATATCATTAAAAGAAATGCGTGAATCAAATTATTTTTTAAGAATATTTAATCATTTAAAACTTGGTGATGATAAAATAAGCGAATATTTAGTTAAAGAATCTTCAGAATTAAAATTGATTCTTGCTTCTATTATCAATAAATTATGAAAATCACTAACTTGGAATTTGAAACTTGGAATTTAAAATATGAATACAGAACGAATAGATAAGATAATTGAGAATCATAATAGCGAAGCTAGTTCGCTCATTCAGGTATTGCTTGAAATTCAGAGCGAAAACCATTGGTTACCTAAGGAAGCATTAGAAAGAGTAAGCGAAAAATTACAAATTCCATTAACTTGGGCAATGCACATCGCAAGTTTTTATAAAGCTTTTAGTTTAGTGCCAAAAGGACGTCATGAAGTTCATGTTTGTATGGGTACTGCTTGTCATGTGCGGGGTGCTATACGTGTACTCGAAACCGTTGAAGAATTAACTGGAATTAAGTCTGGTGAAACTGATGTAGAAATGAAATTTAGTTTAGAAACTGTAAATTGCCTTGGTTGTTGTGCACTTGGGCCTGTTGTTAATATTGATGGAAAAACTCACGGTAATATTACTGTAAGTGAAACAGCAAATGTTCTAAAAAACTACGATTAACTAAGAGTTTAGACAGGATTACAGGATTAACAAAAAAATTCTGTAAATCCTGTAAATCCTGTCAAAAATGAATATCTTGTCAAAAAAAAGAAATGATTATGAAGAAGATAAAATCGCCTGAAGAATTAGAAAGATTCAGACAAGAAATATTATCAAAGAGAGACCTGAAGAAACCTTGCCTTACATTATGCTCTGGTACTGCCTGTCATGCTACTGGGAGTATAGAAGTTGCTTTAGCTATTGAACAGGAATTAGAAAAACAAAGTTTAAAGGAAGATGTGGACTTTAGAAGAACTGGCTGCCATGGCTTTTGCGAGAAAGGTCCCATTGTTATTATTTTCCCGGAAGAGATTTGTTATCTCCAGGTAACGCCTAAAGACGTTCCCGATATTTTTTCTCAGACTATAAAGAATAAGAAGATTGTAGATAGTTTACTTTATACCGACCCTACCACAGGCGAAAAAGTAACCCGTGAATCCGATATTCCTTTCTATAAGTTTCAAGAACGGCTTGTTTTTGGCCCCAATCAAAAAATTGACCCTACAAGCATTAAAGATTACATTGCCATTGGTGGATATCAAGCTTTAGCTAAAACTCTATTTGAGATGACGCCAGAGCAGGTTATTAATGAAGTGAAAGAAGCCAAGTTGAGGGGTCGCGGTGGAGGAGGTTTCCCAGCGGGAGTAAAGTGGGAATTTGCACGTAATGCTACAGGGGATCAAAAGTATGTTGTGGTCAATTGTGATGAGGGAGATCCGGGAGCATACATGGATAGAGCGCTCATGGAAGGAAATCCTCATTGTGTGTTCGAGGGTTTGATGATTGGCGCTTATGCCATCGGCTCTAATGAGGGTTATATTTACGTTCGCCAGGAGTATCCACTGGCGTTGGAAAACATGAGTATAGCCATCAAGCAAGCTGAGGAATACGGTCTTCTGGGGAAAAATATACTAGGCTCTGGATTTGATTTTAATATTAAGGTGCATCGTGGAGCCGGTGCCTTCGTTTGTGGTGAAGAAACAGCGCTCCTCATGTCTCTGGAGGGTAAGGCAGGCGAACCAAGACCAAGACCACCATTTCCGGCAGTAAAAGGGCTCTGGAATAAGCCGACAAATATTAATAATGTGGAGACTTGGGCAAATGTTCCCTTGATTATTAATAAAGGAGCTAACGTTTTTACTTCAATTGGTACTGAAGGAAGCAAGGGTACGAAGATTTTCTCTCTGGTCGGTAAGATAAACAATACTGGCCTTGTGGAAGTACCCATAGGCATCACCCTGAAAGATATTATATATAAAATTGGTGGCGGAATCCCAAAAGGAAAAAAATTTAAAGCTGTTCAAACAGGAGGTCCCTCTGGCGGATGTATTCCCGAAGAACAATTGGATTTGAAAGTTGGATTTGATGAACTTACTAAAGCCGGTTCAATGATGGGTTCCGGTGGAATGATTGTAATGGACGAAGATACCTGTATGGTTGATGTTGCAAGGTACTTCATTAACTTTCTTACAGAAGAATCTTGTGGGAAATGCGTTCCCTGCCGTGAAGGTCTTAGACAGATGAATAAAATTCTTACCAATATAACCGAAGGAAAAGGGAAAGAAGGCGATATTGAGCTTTTGGAACTGCTATCTGAAACAGCAATGGAAGCGTCTCTTTGTGCTTTAGGTAAGACTGCTCCTAACCCGTTTTTAAGTACTTTGAAGTATTTTAGAGCTGAATATGAGGCACATATCAAAGAGAAGAGATGCCCTGCTTTATACTGCAAAGAGTTAATCAATTACTATATTGATCCCGGAAATTGTGTGGCTTGTATGCTCTGCTTTAAAAAATGTCCTGCCCAAGCGATTGATGGTGGCAAGAAAAAAATCCATATAATTAATCAGGAGAAATGCACAAATTGTGGGACTTGTTTTGAAGTTTGCCCCGCTAAGTTTAGTGCAGTAAAAAAGCTCTCTGGTATGCCAGTTCCATTGCCTATTCCTGAAGAAGAAAGAATGCTTGTTTAAAAAAATAACAAATATCAAAAACCAAGCGCCAAATCCAAAAAAGAAAAATAATGGAGAAAAAAAATGATATTTGTGAAAGACTGCAAAAATTTGCTGTTGATGTGATTTTATATCTGCGAACAGTAAAAAAATTAACTAATTTGTATCTTGATCCGCCGCAGCGGATTGGTTTTTGGAACTTGATTTTTGGACTTTAAAATATTATTTAGATGAAAATCTTCAATTTGAATATAGACGGTAAAGAAGTTAAGACCCATGATGGTCAAACTATATTAGAAGCAGCACAAAATGCAGGAATATCAATACCTAAGCTTTGTCATCACGAAAAATTAATTCCGTTTGGTGGCTGCCGACTTTGCATTGTAGAAGCCGAAACAAATGGTAAATCAAAATTAGTAGTTTCGTGTGTGTATAATGTTGAAGAAAACTTAGTTGTTAGAACTCAATCTGAAAAAATTGATAGAATTCGCAAAACTATTTTAGAACTATTACTAGCTCATGCTCCCTTCTCAATCGAATTACAAAATTTAGCACAAATATATGGTGCCGATAAAAATCGTTTCGAAAAAGAAGCATCTTTTTGTGTTCATTGTGGACTGTGTGTTAGATACTGTGCTGAGGTAAAGAAATTAAATGCTGTTGGATTTATTGACCGAGGAATAAATAAAGAAATATGTTTTATTCCCGAAATCGCCTCAAAAGAGTGCAACGCCTGCAAAGAATGTTTTCCGCTTTGCCCTACTTCTTATCTTCAGGCAGTTTTTGTATTGGTTGAAGGGCTTGCATTTCCTACAGTAACTCCGTGATTTATATTTTAAAACATTCCTTGAAACGCGACCAATGTCCCACTGGACAAAAGCAAGAATTTTAGGACATCTTGCACTATTAATTTAAAACACACGATTTATCCCGATTGAGCGGGAAGGGGATGATTATAAAAAAAAGTTTAAAGTTTCGGGTTTTTAAAAACTCTAAACTAATAAACTAAAAACCAATAAATATGAACACAATATAAAAATATAAACAGATGAAACATCCATGACTAAATAAAGACACACAAGGGAATGATTATATTAGCGGTTGAGGTTAAGTGATGAGATTGAAAAAGATTGAGAAAACAAGATTGTGAAGAAAGATTGAAAAGATAAGATTGATAAAAAAAGATTGAAAAATTGAAAAAGATTGAGAAGAAAGATTTAAAGGATTGAAAAAACAAGATTGAATAGATTGAGAAGACAAGATTGAAGAACGTCTTCATCAATCCTATCAATCTTCTTCAATCT
>MENF01000188.1:10967-26018 GCA_001769035.1 Bacteroidetes bacterium GWA2_32_17 | reverse complement strand
CATTTTTTCATTCACGAAAAACTTCTACATTTGTCTTTTTACTAACATCCTATTGTGTATTTCAAAGAACGATATTTGTGGGTAATCGTGAGACCTGAAGGTTGGGGCTAATAATTCTATTCAATTATAATCAATAACCCCGACATTTATGTCCGGGGTTTGAATGCCACATTTGATGCGGGCTTTAGCCCATAAATTCAATCCTTAACTTGACGCCAATACGCTTGTGCGGGATGAAACACTAAAACCGATAGCTATCGGATTTATCCCGTTTGCAGTATAATTGATGTTACTCAAAAGTGAATAAGCCCCAAGTCAAAAATCCTAAAAACCAAGAGGGCTTGTGTGCGAGATTTGATGCTTGGAATTTAGTACTTGGAACTTTGGGTTTGTAATTTGGTACTTGAAAAAATGAAAGGTTTAAGCTCGTTTGCAGTATAATTATAAAAATAAGGTAAGGTAATCCGAATCTTCAATAATCAATTATCTTGCAATAACTCTGGCACAAGGAATCGAAGAAAAAGAATTGCTAATAATAAGGGTATATATTCCGGAAGGTATATCGGGACAATTTATTTTCCAGCCATTATTAGTTTTTTCGGAAAGCGGTACAAATTTTCTGCCTAAAACATCAATTAATACAGGAACGCCATCAGGTAACATTTTATCAAAATAAATAATAAATGTTTTGCTGAAAGGATTGGGATATACCGATATTTTCCTAAAATTATTTTCTTTTATTCCTGATGAGTTGATAACTGTAATATTTATCTGGTCGGTGTTAAAACACCCAACCGAATCAATAACAGTAACTGAAAAAGTGTAAATTCCGGAATTGTAATCCCAACCGTTTATCTGAATAGTTTGTGATGTAGAGCCATTGCTCCATGAATAATTTACATAACCATTACCTGCATCTAAAATTATTGAGTCGGTTGTTAAAAGATTTATATCCGACCCCAGGTTTACATCCGGCAGTTGATATAAGTTTACGTTGATAGTATCATAACCATGACAACCATTTGCTGATGTTATATTTATTGTATAAGTTCCGCTTTGAATTACAGGTAAAAATTGATTCAACCCTAATCCGTTATTCCAGTTATATGCAATAAATCCGCTACCTGCATTCAAAATAGCACTATTTCCACACACAATTAAATCATTTCCAAGATTTATCAACGGAGGTTGATTTACTGAAACATTTACAGTGTCGCTTGCAGTACATTGATTCTGGTCGGTAACGATTACAAAATAATTTCCGGTTTGAACCACATCTAAAACAGGGTTAAAAGATAATCCGTTATTCCAGTTATAATACGAAAAGTCATTCCCTGCATTTAAGAATAGATGAGTTCCGCAAAATATGGTATCAGAACCTAAATTAACAACGGGATTTGGATTAACTACAATATTAATAGTATCGCTATTTGAGCATCCTTTATCATCTGTAACCGAAACAAACCATGTGCCTGTTGAATTTACTTGTAAGGTTTGTGAGTTGGAAAGTCCATTGTTCCATGAATAACTTGCAAATCCACTGCCTGCATCTAATATTGTACTATTACCTGCACAAAAGGAAGTATCTGAACCAATATCAATTACAGGTAAAGTATTAACAATAATTGTTACAGGTGTTGACGAAACTTCGCATCCTGTGATATAATTAGTAACTGTAACATTATAGGTATTGCTTACGGTAACATTAATTGATTGAGTTGTTTCACCTGTTGACCAGTAATAAGAAGCATTAGGTGTTACCCATAAATTAACAGAATCTCCATCACATATTTCAGTTCCGGGATTTGTAATTATAGTAGCCGAAACGGCAGAACTTGCAATCACTATTGGTGGGTTTGGGCTTTCTGTTCCAATTACAACAGGATTATCTGAAACTACTCTTACTCTGTAATTAATACCAAATGTTGTGTTAATTGGAATGGTTCCCATTATTATGCCGGTATTTATAGGGACACTTCCAATATCAACGGGAGTATTAAAATTTCCCAATGCGTCAGAAAGCTGTGCAGTAAAGGTACAGCCAAAACTATAAGTGCCTGTGGTTTGATATTCAACTACTATATTTCCCCCTGCACAAAGCGAAGTTTGCAACGGTGCAGAAGTAGTAATGGTTTGTGATAATCCTTTTAATAAGGAAAAAAGGAAAAAGAAAAATAATAATGTTTTCATTTTTAATATTTTTTTACAAAGTTATCATTTTTATTGTTTTAAATTTTTAAAAAACATAATTGTCATTTTTATTAATCTATTATTCAGGCTTTTAAAAAATATTTTAAAAAAAATAGAAGTATGTAATACATAGTACCAAATATTATATATATCTTTGCATCGAAATATACCGAAAATGAATATAGAAAACACAAAAGCACAGATGCGTAAAGGAGTATTAGAGTATTGCATACTTTCAGTACTTTCAAATGGCGATGCTTATGCATCGGATATAATCAGCAAACTAAAAAAAGTTCAGTTAATTGTTGTTGAAGGAACCTTGTATCCTCTGTTGAACCGATTAAAAAACGATGGAATGTTATCCTATCGTTGGGAAGAATCTTTACAGGGTCCGCCACGTAAATATTATAAACTTACAAGCGAAGGCGAAAAATTTTTGAACGAACTTCATAAAGTTTGGAAAGAATTAGTTGAAAATGTTGCACAAATGAATAACCAATTTAATAAATAATAAAAGAAAGTTTAGAGTTTACAGTTTCGAGTTTAGAGTTTCGGGTTTAGAGTTTTTAAAACCTCAAACCAAAAACCTTTTTGTCATGTTGAGTGATTAGCGAAACATCTATGAACAATAAACTTAAGCAGTAAACGAAAAACAATAGAACAATGAACAGTAGGCAGTCCAAAGTCAGCAGTTGGCAGTGAACGTAGAACAATGAACTTTTTTAACTTTTTTAAACCTTAAACTATTATATATAAACCACTTAAAAAATTAAATATATGAAAAAGACTTTAACAGTAAATTTATGGGGACAAGTTTTTAATATTGACGAAGATGCTTTCGAAAAATTACAAAAGTACCTATCATCATTAGAAAATAAATTTTCTAAAACGCCAGAAGGTAAAGAAATAATTGGCGATGTAGAAGCACGAATTGCCGAAATTTTTAAAGAAAGATTAGCTATTTCGCGACAAGTAGTTACACTTGATGATGTATATTTTGCAATAGGAATAATAGGCTTGCCCGAAGATTTTGATATTGCTGATGATGGCTCAAAAGAGGATAAAGATGAATCGAAAAAAACGGAAAAATCGCGACGATTGTACCGCAACCCCGACGACAGAATTCTTGGCGGTGTAGGAGGTGGGCTTGCTGCATATTTTGGAATAGACCCAACAGTAGTTAGATTATTATTGGTTATTACTTTTTTCTTTTCGGGTCCACTTATTTATATCGTACTTTGGCTCATTGTTCCCGAAGCAAAAACAACGGCTCAAAAACTCGAAATGCGTGGCGAACCAGTTAATTTATCTAATATCGAAAAAAACATTAAAGACGAATTTAGTAAAGTTAAAGATAATCTTAAATCGAAAAACACAAAGAAAAACATTAAAGATGCAACTCACCATTTAGGCGAAATTCTTGTCTCAATAATTCATGTGTTTTTTCATGCATTTACAATAATATTGGGTTTTGCTTTTCTTATTTTAGGGTTAGTTTTTTTATTTTCAATTTTTGTCGGAGTTTTTTTTGATGGTGCAAGTACAATAAGCGTTACATCGCTTTTCGAAACTTTTATCGAAAGTAATTTGTTAACTCCTGTAACAATTGGCTTATGTTTATTTATAGGTATTCCTATTATTTTATTAATAATTACCGGAATTCGTTTTATTTTTGGAATTCATCATTCATTTAAGTTATTACGAAAAACTCTTGGCTTTTCATTTTTAATAGGATTAATTTTAGTAATATTTGTTGTGATTAGCCAATCGCTTAATTATAAGACAAATAATCAAATGAAAGAAAACATTAAACTCGACTCATTAAAAAATAAAACGCTTATTATTAATGTTACCAATAACTTAAAAAATAAATTTAACAACAATGAGTTAGAATGTAACAGCTACATTTTTAATTGCTCACAAGACTCGTGTGTTTTGTATGGAAAAACTCAAATAACAATTCAAAAAACAGATGATAGTTTACCAAGTATTTCAATTGTAAAATTTTGTAGAACAAAGAGCAAAAAAGAAGGAAGTTATTTCTTAAAACAAATACCTTCAACCGTTATTATAACCGATAGTGTTGTTTCTTTATCGGAATATTTTACAATTCATCAAAACAATAAATTTCGATTTCAAAAAGAAACAGTTACATTTAATTTGCCTGTAAACACAAATGTTATAATAAATGGAACAGAAGAAAATGATGAAAACATTTATTTTGAAGGAAACTATTCGTATTCCGAAATTAAAGGGAAAAATTGTGTAATGAGTGAAGAAGGAATAGTAATAACAAATAGTTCTTTGTAATTATTCAGCAGTAACTATACTGAAAACGGGACAAATTTTAACATTTCATGAATACAAAATGGCATAGAGGTATAAGGTATAAAGGCATAAGGAAGATCGGGTTATACCCTATACCTTTATACCCTATACCCTATACCTTAAACTCAAATGTAATAATTTAACCCGTTCAAAGTATAATAAGTGTAAAGGTAATATGATCTTGTTAATGTCTAACAGGGTAAACACAAAGTTTTAAGTCTGCAAAGAAAAAATCATTAATAATGAGAATTTTCGAAATTTAAATTGTCCCTATTTTATATGAAACTCAACCATTAGGTGTCAAACTTAGGAAAAATTTTATTTTTTTTTGAAAATAAATTTGTTTTCAGGCAACCTTTTTCGTAAATTGTGTTTTTTAATTGAAAATATATTATAATGCTTTCTGAAGAGCTACTAATTGAACAATGTAGAAAAGGAAAGCAGGCTGCACAAGAGGAGTTGTACAACCGTTTTGCTGCTGCTATGCTTGGCGTTTGTATTCGTTATTGTGGCAACCATACTGAAGCTGAAGATGTTATGCAGGAGGGTTTTATAAAGGTTTTCAGAAATATTTACGAATTTAAAGCAAGAAACGAGGGTTCGTTTGCAACATGGATTAAAATAATAATGGTTAATACTGCTTTAAATTTTTTAAGAGATAAAAAACGGTTTTCGTTCATTGAAGATATTGAAAATGTTCCAATTTACGAACAAGAAAAAACTGATTTGTTTTTTGAAGAAAGTGAAAAATATATACCAAGCAGAAATGAACTTGTTGAAATGGTAAATGAACTTCCCGAAGGTTACAAGTTAGTTTTTAATTTACATGTAATTGAAAAATACGGTCATAAAGAAATTTCTAAAATGCTCGGAATAACTGAAGGAACTTCAAAATCGCAACTTTCAAAGGCAAGATTTGTGCTGCAAAAGAAAGTAAAAGAATGGGAAAATTGTAAAAAAAAAATGATGTTAGCAGTATAAAATAAGTATTATGGAAGATAATAATAAAATAGACGAACTCTTTTCAAAAGGCATTGAGGGATTTAGTGTTACTCCTTCGAATGATTTAAAGAAAAAAGTTTTTGCTTCGCCATCGGTAATTAAGCCAATAAAACCGTGGTATTTTGGAGCTAATGGGTTACTAATTGCAGGTTCAGTAATATTTATTTCTGCTATTTTAGTATATTTTGGCATTAACTATAATTACAACAGTAAAAATACTGTAATTTACAATAACACTATAAAAAACTTTAATGATTCAAAAAACACCAATATTATAAACCCTTTTAATAAACAAGTTACGCAAAATAAAAATACTAAAGATTTAAATGTTAATTTAAACTCAGAAAACGAAGCTTCAAAAATTACAAATAAAAAGGAGATGGCGGGTCAAGCCAGCCATGACGATAAAACTTCGATAGAACGTGATTTCGTTCAGGGGAATATAGGGGATGCTTCAGCATCTAATACTTTAACTCAAATTCAAGAAAATATTGATAACAAAACTCCAAATGTATCAAATTCAAAGCAGCCTGCTGATAATAATTCTTTAACGGGATTAAACACAAGTAATATTACAAATCGCGAAAAACCTTTTGTTGAAAAAACTCAAAATTCCGATTCGGAACATAATGCAAAATTTACCCGTCATGCTGTCCCGATAGCTATCGGGATAGTTTCAGCATCTCCAAACGTTAAGGAGATGGCAGGTCAAGCCCGCCATGACGACATAGTTGAATTACAATGTCATACTGAACTTGTTTCAGAATCTGCCATTATATTAATGAATAGTTTGTTCCCAACAATATTACCTCAACAATATGCAGAATACATGAAATTAATTTCCGAAAAACCTGCCCATTATAAAAAGGGAATATGGTATATTGAAGCAAATTCCGGTATGTTTATAACAAATTACAAAGTAACAACTAACAACAACGAATTTACATCAGCCAAAAATGCAAAACAAGTTATGCTAAAAACTTCGTTCGGCTGCGAAATGGGTATTAACGCTGTATATCAGCAAAAAAGATTTGTTTTTAAAGCAGGGTTAAGTTACTCAAACAATGGCGAAAAACTTACAGGAAAAATGTTTCTTTCTAATCCTTATAATTCTACTTTAATTAATTATAATGGTGGTTATTACGAAACAATAATTAATGGAAATTATTACGATATTGATTCTGCAAGTTATTTTCATTATACTTATACTCAAACCGACCATATATACGTAAACGATTCCGTGTTAGCGTGGAATACACAAAATCGTCCTGTTGATGTTTTAGATACGGTTAATATAACAAAATACGATACAGTTCCCAAAACAGTTCTTTATAACAATATAAGGTATGTGCAAATTCCTTTATCGGTAGGATACGCTTTTCCTTTTGGTCGTTTTGGCTGTACAATATTGGCGACTGTTACTCCCGGGTACTTTGTTAAAGTTAATGGTTCGCAAATGAGCGTAACAAATTATCCTGCAATAGAACCATACTCAAAAAATACAATTAAAAAGTTTGCACTTTCGGCAGGTATTGGTGTAGAATTTAATTATCATTTAAACGAAACATTAATAATAGGTGTTGAACCATATTTTAGAAAATCAATATTAGGAATGTATAACAAGGATTATAAACTTAATCAAAATGCTAATAATTACGGATTTAGGTTAAGTGTAAAAAAATTATTTTAAATTTACAGGCAACCTTTTTAAATTTTGTTGTTTTTATATTATAAATCAATTTTAAAAATTAAATATTATGAAAAAGTTTTTATCAATTATTGCTTTTTTAGCAATTTCGGGAGTTGTCTTCGGACAATTAACGCTTAGTTTTACTTCTACAAACTTATCATGTAATGGTCAGTGTAATGGGTCAGCCACTGTATCTGTAAGTGGAGGAACACCTCCATATACTTATGCTTGGAATGACTCTTTATTAAGTACTACTCCTAGTGTAAGCGATTTATGTGGAGGAACTTATACGGTTACCGCAACTGATGCGGCATCAAATATTGTATCTGGTACTGTAACTATTTCACAATCAACAGCAATATTATTAACTCTTATTCCTCATAACCCAACTTCGCCAAACGGGAATGACGGATATATTGAAACAAACGTATCAGGTGGGACACCACCATACACATATTTGTGGGACAATGGTGTAACAACATCAAATATTTACAACCTTACAAGCGGAACATATTCTCTAATTGTAACAGATGCTAATGGTTGTAATAGTTCTTATGTTATGCAACTATACTACTCAACTAATTCTAGTTGCAGTGCTTATTTTATGTATCAGACCGGTTTTATGGCTAATATTATAAATTTTACTGGTTTTGAATCTAATACTAATTCTACAATAATTAATTACACATGGGAATTTGGTGACGGTACAAGTGGTAGTAGTACTGATTCATTAATGTCTCATTCATTTAATCCTGGCACATATAATGTTTGTTTAACAATTACAACCGATAGCTGTTCTAGCACTTATTGCGAAACAATTAATGTAAATAGCAATCAAAATACGACTTGTCAGGCATATTATTATTATCAATTGGATTCTACAAACAATTTATCTTCAACTTATAGCTTTATGGATTATAGTGTTGCTGATAGCTCTTCAACAATTACTAGCTATTTATGGAATTTTAGCGATGGAAGTTCTTCAACTGTTGCTAATCCTGTTCACACATTTGGCTCAGGAAGTCATACAATTTGTTTAACAATTCAAACATCAAGCGGTTGTACAAGTACTTATTGTGATTCTCTTTATGTAGGAAATCAAACATCAACTTGTCAGGCATATTTCTATTTATATCCTGATACAATTAATGTTCCTCCAATGACTACTTATAATTTTGTTGACCAATCTGTTCCCGATAGTACAAGTACAATTGTAAGCTGGTTATGGAATTTCGGGAACGGTAATGTTAGCACTTTGCAGAATCCTACGGGCAATTTTTTTCAAGCTGGCACTTATACAATTTGCCTTACAATAGCAACATCAAGCGGTTGTACAAGTAATTATTGCGATGTTATAACAGTTGGAAATAATGGTTGTACATTATATGCTAACATAACAACACAAAGCCCAACTACAATTGGTGGAAGCGATGGTTATATCGAATCAAATGTTTATGGTGGCACAGCTCCTTATTCATACTTATGGGATAATGGAACAACTACAGCAAATATTTACAATTTAACCAGTGGTGTTTATACTTTAAATGTTATTGATTCTAACGGTTGTCAAAATACATTTTATGCCGAACTTTACGAACCTTACGATACAACCGGTGGCAATATAGTTGACACATTATATACAGGTTATTTAGATTCATGTTTAAACTTTGTTCCAGATAGTTTTTATATTGCTTCCATAACAACCGACCCAAATTCAAATATTGTAAGTGTTGTTTGGGTATTTGTTGGCGGAGGACAAACAGCTACATTTACAGTAACATACACATTCTCGCAGTATGGAAATACACTTGTAGTAATTACATTTAATTGTGGAACAAAAACTTTAACAACTTACCAAAGTTTTATAAATATTACAAACACATCATCAGTTCCTGAATATGGAAACGAAAACAATATGTTTGTTTATCCTGTTCCTTTTAGTAATAAATTAAATATTGATTTTATTACTCAAAAATCAGAAAATGTAAATATCTTTTTAATTGATGCTTCGGGAAGAGTTCTTGTAACAAAGAAAATAAATTCGATGTCTGGTGTCAATAATACTGAAATTAATACAACACAATTATCGTCAGGAGTTTATATTTTAAATATCGAAACGTCAAATGGAATAATAAGAAAACAAATTGTGAAATAATTTTTTTTTAATGTTTTTAAAACCCGAGAACGTAAGTTTTCGGGTTTTTTTATTTTTTGAAGAATACTTTTATAAAAAATTTGAAAGTACGCAGGAAAACGTCATTGCGGGCTTGACCCGCCATCTACTTAAATTTTTATTTTTATGGAATGAGATTGCTGTATTTATACTGACTATTAATAAATTTGCTAAGCAATATTTGTTTAGAGACAGTCATACCAATAGTATTTTTATATTTTTGTTTCATCGTGATATATTTTATGACTTTCGCTTATAATGACGTTATACTGAACTTGTACCAGTTGTTTTCGAAACAGTATTTCATACAAAAGATGGCGGGTCGAGCCCGCCATGACGGACTAAAAAGATAATTGATATGAACCTGAAATTAACAAAATTACGTAGCTATAAAAAATATTGTTCATTCATAAAACAATAAAACAATTAAATATTAATTTTACGCTTATAAAATTAAAATTATAAATATGAAAATCATTAAAAAAATATTAAAAATTACCGGAATAACTTTTATTATTCTGCTTGCCTTATTAATTGCTTTACCTTTTATTTTTAAAGATAAAATTATTGAAATGGCAAAAACTGAAATCAATAATAATCTTAATGCAAAAGTTGATTTTGGGAAGATAGACCTTGGTATTTTTCACTCGTTTCCAAACCTTAATTTAGAGTTAAATAATTTAATTATTATTGGAGTTAACGAATTTGAAAAAGATACTTTGGTAAAATTCGATAAGCTTTCTACCGAACTTGATTTGTTTAGCGTTTTTGGCGATAATATTAAAATTAAAGGCATTAAGTTGGATAATCCAAATATTCATATAAGGGTTTTAAAAGGCGGGAAAGCCAATTGGGATATTATGAAGCCATCAACTGACTCAACCTCAACAACTGATACCTCTTCATCAAATTTTAAACTTGCTTTAAATAAATTCGAAATTATTAACGGTAAAATTGTTTATGATGATAACGATTTAGGTGTTTACAGCTCATTTCAGAATTTTAATTTTTTGCTAAAAGGCGACCTTACAGCCGATTTTTCTGCATTAGAAACTAAAACAACTCTCGACTCGCTTGTTGTTGTTTACGATGGAGTTAAATATCTTAATAAAGCTAAAGTTGAACTTAATTCCGATATAGATGCCGACTTAAAAAATTCAAAATATACTTTCAAAAATAATACTGCAAAGTTAAACGAAGTTGAGCTTGGCTTTAGCGGTTCTTTTGCAATGCCAACAAGCGATTACAACATGGACATTACTTTTGATGCTAAAAAAACAGATTTCAAAAATTTACTTTCTTTAATTCCTGCAATTTACATGAAAGATTTTCAGAATGTTAAAACATCAGGTAAAATGGCATTTAATGGCTATGTAAAAGGAATTTATAACGATAGTATTATGCCAGGTTTTGGGCTAAAACTTTTGGTTGAGAATGGAAGTTTTAAATACCCGAGTCTTCCAGCTTCTGTCGAAAATGTAAATGTTGACATGGCTGTTGATAATAAAGATGGCAATCCTGATAATACAATTATTGACATTAAAAAATTTCATGTTGATTTAGCTGGAAGTCCTTTCGATATGCGTTTGCACGTTACTACTCCGGTTAGCGATGCAAATCTTGATGGTATGGTAAAAGGAGTTGTTGATTTGGCTAAATTAAAATCCTTTATTCCAATTGAAGATGCAACACTTGCTGGCATTATTAAAGCTGATGTTGACTTTGCAGGTAGGATGTCGCAAATTGAGCAGGAAAAATATGAAGATTTTAAAGCAAAAGGTACAATTGATTTAGCAGGAATAAATTATAATAGTACATCACTTTCGGCACCTGTAAATATCGAAACCGCCTCAATGGAAGTTACACCAAAATTTTTCGATTTAAAAAGTTTTAATGCAAAAATGGGAAGCAGCGACTTTGCAATGAGTGGCAAAATAGAAAACTTTTTAGCTTACGTTTTTCGTGATGAGCTAATAAAAGGAGCATTTAATTTTAACTCTAATTCGTTAAATGTAAATCAGTTAATGGGACCCGAATCAACTTCAACAACAACGAGCACAACAACCGACACAAGTTCGCTGACCGCATTTGAAGTTCCCGAAAATGTTGATTTTACTTTAAATTCATCCATTGGCAATTTGTTATATGATAAACTCGAAATTAAAAACACAAAAGGAACTATTGTTATTCGCGATGGTAAAGTTGATTTGAATGGATTGAATATGCAGTTGTTAGATGGTTCAATGTCATTAAAAGGGTATTATTCAACAAAGAATACTGAAACTCCCGATATTGATATGGGAATGGATATAAAAGATTTTGACATTAAAAAAACTTTCGATGCATTTAACACTGTGCAAAATATTGCACCAATAGCACAAAAATGTACAGGTAAAATATCTGTCAATTTAGCTTTTAATGGTAAGTTAACGAAATTAATGTCGCCCGAAATGAAAACTATTAATGGTTCCGGAACATTAAGTACAAAATCACTTACAGTTGATAATTCTGATGTTTTTGCTAAGTTATCAGAAGTATTGAAATCCGATAAATATAAAAAATTAATTTTAGAAAATGTTAATTTAAAATTTAAAATAACAAATGGCAATATAGAATTTGAACCCGTAACAACTAAATTGGGAAAAACAAATATGGAGTTTGGAGGTAAACAAGGGTTAGACCAAATGGTTGATTATTTCATGAATTTTAAAATTCCAAGTTCAGAATTAGGAAGTGCTGCAAATGAAGTAATGAATAATTTATCGGCTCAAGCTGGTAATGTTGGGCTTAATGTTAAAGTTCCAGAATTTATTGATGTAAAAGGACTAATTACAGGTTTAATAACAAAGCCCGAAATAAAATTTAATTTAAAAGACCAAGGCAAAAATGCAGTTGATAATGTTAAAGAACAAGTTGTTAATAAAATCAATGAAGAGGTTGACAAAGCAAAAGCCGAAGCAATACGTAAAGCTCAGGAGCAAGCCGATAAACTTATGAAAGTTGCCGATGACCAATCGCAAAAACTTATTGCAACTGCTCAAACTGCTGCAAAACAAATTAATGATGCAGCAAAAGTTGCAGCCGATAAAGTTCGTTCCGAAGGAAATGCTCAAGCCGATAAACTTTTAAGCGAAGCAAAAGCTAAAGGCATGATTGCGGAGAAATTAGCTAAGGAACCTGCAAATAAGCTCAGAAAAGAGGCTTCAAAAAAAGCTGATGAAATTGAAGCAAAAGCTCAAAGCGAGTCGCAGACAAAAGTTAATCAAGCAAAACAAGAATCCGATAAAATTAAAGCTAAAGCTAAAGCCGAAGGCGATAAATTAATTGAAGATGCTAAAAAGAAGTAATGGTATTTATTAAATTTAAAATTGACAAGATTGATGTAGATTGAAGAGATTGATGGGATTGAAGTAGATTGAAAGAACTAATATGTAATTTCGTTCCTATACTTTAAAAGGGAATAATTTGAGTTTTACCTTTCTGGCTCCCCTCGCCTTTGGAGAGGGGTTGGGGGTGAGGTCGTAAAGAAATAAAAACTCAAATTATTACGTATCAAAGTATATCAATCTTTCTTCTCAATCCATTCAATCTTATTTTCTCAATCATTTCAATCTTTTCAATCTTGTTTTATCAATCTTATGAGAATTATTATAACAATTATATTATTTTTTTTAGTAAATTCAAATAATGTGTTTGCTCAAGACGAAGAAGACGGCTGCCCCGAAGTTGACAAAAAAGCAAAAAAAACTTTTGAGCTTGCAAAAGAGAGTTTTAAAAAAGGAAATTCACAGTTAGGATACAAATTATTAATTGATGCAACAAAAATAGATGAATCGTATGCCCGTGCATATTTAATGCTAGCCGATATTAATAATTCACGTTCCGAAAATCCAAATGATGTTGCACAATCACAACAATATAAAAATCGTTCATTAGAATATTATAAAAAAGCTGCTGATTTTTGTCCCTCACTCGATAATTATCGTGCAAGTTTTGAAATTGGTAAAAGATATTATCTTTCAAAAAACTATAACTTATCTCAACCGTTTATCGAAAAATTTATAACAAATAGCAAACTCTCAAGATTAATGCCTGAAGCTGAAATAATTTACAATCAAATTAAAACATATAGCAATCTAATTAACAACCCTGTACCCTTTAATCCTATGAAAGTTAATGGCATTAACTCTACCGACGATGAGTTTTTGCCTTTAATAAGTCCCGATGGCGAAATTGCTTTTTTTACCCATCGTTATAATAAAAAAGTTGATTTAGGAAATATACAGAGAACAGATGAGTTTACTATGGCTGAACTAATTAGTAAAGCTTCAGAACTAATTGAGCAATTTGGAAAAATTAAAGCAATGTCAGCACCTTTTAACGAAAACAAAAATAATGGTCAGGGTGCAATATCTGTAACAATTGACAACAATCACCTTTATGTAACAATGTGCGAAAACAATCTGTTTTGCGATATTTGGGTTTCCGATTATGTTGATGGAGAGTGGACCTCTTTAAAAAATATGGGTGGAGCAATTAATGGTCGCAGGTCGTGGGAAAGCCAACCATCAATTTCTTCGGATGGGAAAATTTTATTTTTTGCCAGCATACGACCAGGGAATGCTGGTTTCGATTTAGACGATGAGACAACTCAAACAAGCGATATTTGGTTCTCGAAAATGGGCGATGATGGCAATTGGAAGCCTGCCGTTAATCTCGGGAATATTATTAATACAACAGGAAACGAAAAATCACCTTTTATACACAGCGATAGCCAAACTTTATATTTTTCTTCAGATAGCCACGATGGTATTGGTGGATACGATATTTATTATTCTAAAATGAACCCCGATGGTACTTGGTCAGAGCCAAAAAATATTGGTTACCCGATAAATACTGAAGGCGACGAAATTGGGTTTATTGTTAGCACATTTGGCAATAAAGCATATTTTTCATCTAACAAATTACAAGATTCTGAAGGTTGGGATATTTATTCGTTTGATTTGTATGAAGATGCACGACCAAAGGAAGTTGCCATTTTTAAAGGCGATATTAAAGATGAACAAGGTGAAGCTATCGAAGATGCTAAGGTAGAAGTAAAGGATGTTAAAACAAATAGAATTACAGAAGGGATGGTTGATAAAATGACGGGAAAATATGCTGTGGCATTGCCAATTATTAAACCCGAAGATGAATTTATTATGACTGTTAAGAAAAAAGATTATGCTTTTACTTCGGAGTACATTAAAGCAAAAGAAATAAAAAAAATAGAACCTGTAAAAGTTGATTTTGAAGTTAAAACTGTTGAGGTTGGCACAACTGTTAAACTCAATAATATTTATTTTGAAACAAGTCAGGCTGTTTTTCAAAAATCGAGTTTAGTTGTGCTCGATAACTTTCTAGAATATCTAAATGAAAATCCTAATATTAAACTTTCAATTCATGGGCACACCGATAATGTAGGCGATGATAACAGTAATCAAACATTAAGCGAACAACGTGCAAAAGCCGTTGCCGAATATCTTATTTTAATGGGTTTAGATAAAAGCAGAATTGTTTCTACACATGGTTACGGCGAAACTAAACCTGTTGCAACAAATGACGCAGAAGAAGGGAGAGCATTAAACAGAAGAACGGAGTTTGTAATTGAAGAGAAGTAATAAAGCAT
>MENF01000188.1:0-10907 GCA_001769035.1 Bacteroidetes bacterium GWA2_32_17 | reverse complement strand
TCTCCAATTGGAGAGGGGCGGGGTGAGGTCATAAAAAAAACAAAAACTCAAATTATGACCACTTAAAGTATATTTGCTTACAAATAAAAATAATCATCTTCTAAGTTTTTATCTAATGGGGTAAATTATTTTTTTAGCCACTTTTTAACTTTGTGAACTTGGCGCCTTTGCGAGACAAATTTTTTACTTGCGTAACATGAGTGACCTAAGTCTTCAAACGATATTGTAATCATATTTATATTGAGCTTATACACAAACAGATATAATTTGATTAGTGTATGGTTAATTTAGGTCTAATAGACAAAATTAATGAAAAAACTCAATGGAAAACTTAGGTTAAAGATAAAGGTGTAATAGATTTTGTCATTCTGAACCGCCTGCCATGAGCATGTAGAAGGGATAGTGAAGAATCTTATTAATGAAATGTGATTATAAACAAAAAATCCCGCATCTGCGGGATTAACTTTATTCTGGAACAACCGAAGAATCTAATTTTTCGACTAAACGGCGTTTTTCTTTAATTCTTGCTTTTTTACCAGTTAAGCCACGTAAGTAAAATAATTTAGCACGACGAACTTTACCTATTTTGTTAACTTCAATTTTATCAATAAATGGTGAGTAATCGGGGAAAATTCTTTCAACTCCAACTCCATTAGAAATTTTACGAACTGTAAATGTTGATTTTACTCCAGAAGCTTTACGTTTTATAACAACACCTCTAAATTGCTGGATGCGTTCTTTATTTCCTTCTTTAATTTTATAATGTACAGTAACGGTGTCTCCACTTCTAAAGTGGGGCAATTCTTTTACTGCTAACGTGTCATTTTCAAATGCTTTAACTAAGTCCATTTTGTGTGTATTTGTAATTAAAATAATTTTTTTAAACGGACTGCAATATTACAAAAAAAACTAATTCAAAATACATAATTTATTAAAATATCGAAAAATATTTTTAATGTACTATTACAATAAATATATTAGAATTGCATTAATCGTTGAATATCAGAGTTATATGCAAACATTTAAAAATCAGTTCTTTTTTTAAATTCAGCTAATCCTTTATCAAGAAATTCGATAAAAGCATCAATATCTAAATCGTATGCACGTGGTGAAACTAATATTTCGCCGTTAGTATCAAGTAAAACGTAATAGGGCTGGGCGTTTACATTATATTTTGAGATTTGTAAATCGGCATTTTTTCTCCCAATACTCGATTTTACTTTTCCATCATATTTTGATGTAATCCACTCTTTTTCGGGCAATTCGGTTTTATCGTCAACATAAAGTGCAAGAACAATAAAATCGTTTTGTAATTTATTTAAAACTTTTGGATCCGACCAAACATTTGCTTCCATTTGTCGGCAGTTAACGCAACCATGTCCGGTAAAATCTATAAAAATTGGTTTATTTAATTTTTTTGCACAGGCAAGTGCTTGTTCGTAATCGAAATATCCTTCGAGTCCGTGAGGCAAATGAAGAAATTCGTTGTATTTCGGTTTTTCGCACAAGTTCTTTGTTTCGTTTGAAACTGTTGTGTTTTTGCGAATAAGTTTATTAATATCAAAATCAAGACTACTTTGTGGTGGCATATATCCCGATAAAACTTTTAAAGGAGCACCAAACATTCCTGGAATCATGTATATAACAAAAGAGAATGTAACAATAGCCATAAATAATCGCGGAACTCCAATATGTTTTAATTCACTATCGTGAGCAAATTTTAATTTTCCTAATAAATAAAAGCCCATTAAAGCAAAAATTATAATCCACAAAGCAAGATAAACTTCCCTGTCTAATATTCCCCAATGGTAAGTTTGGTCGGCAATGCTCAAAAATTTTAAACCTAAAGCAAGCTCTAAAAATCCAAGAACAACTTTAACAGAGTTGAGCCATCCGCCCGATTTTGGTAATCTGCTTAATAACGATGGGAAAAATGCAAAAGTTGCAAAAGGCAATGCAAAAGCTAACGAGAATCCAAACATTCCAACAATTGGCTCCAAAACTTGTCCACCTGCCGATTTAACAAGAATTGCACCTACAATTGGACCAGTACACGAAAATGAAACTAAAACTAAAGTAAATGCCATAAAAAACGAACCGAGAATACCACCCTTATCAGATTTGGCATCAGCTTTATTTACGAGCCACGAAGGAAGATTAATTTCGAACATTCCAAAAAATGAGGCAGCAAAAACAATAAAAATTAAAAAGAAAAATATATTTGGCAACCAGTGAGTGCTTAAAAAATTAGCAAAATTTGCTCCTAGAGTAACAGCTACAATTGTTCCAATTACTGTGTAAATTAATATAATAGATATTCCATATACAAGTGCCTGAAATTTTGCTTTTCTTTTATTTTCTGAATTATTCATAAAAAACGAAACTGTCATTGGAATCATCGGGAAAACACAAGGAGTAAAAATTGCAGCTAATCCTGCTAAAAACGAAAAAATAAATAGCATCCACAACGAATCATTTGTTCCGGGAACTGTAGTATCAACTTTTGCATTATTAGAATTTAAGGCAATGGCATCAGTTTTATTTGAATCTGTATTTGTAATTTGAACTGTTGTATCATTTGTTATAATATCAGTCTTTAAAGTTGAAGGTGGTTCTATTTTAAAAGAGAAATCGGGATTTTCCATTACACACATTCCATCTAATAAACATGCTTGATATTCGATGTTGCCTTTAATAACAAATGGTTTATTTGATAAATATTTTACACGTTGTTTGAAAGTGCCGGCATGTTCGAAGAAAGAACGGTTAGCCGACATTAAACTATCATATTCCTTTATTGGCTTTGGAAATTCTGATATATTGCCAACTTTTTTAAATTCATTTGATTTTTCAAACGTAATTGTAAGTGGATTAAGGTCATCTTTTAAAGTGTAATAATGCCAGTCTTTTTCGCTTGTTCCGGTAAAAACTAAATCAACTTCGCTATCCGAAATTTTTGTAATAGAATATTTCCACGAAACATGTTTTTTTATGTTTTGCGAATATGTGTTATTAATATATAATGTTAATAACAACGAACAAATTGAAAATATAAATTTCATAAAACATATTTTATACAAAGATAGAAATTATTAGAAGTATAAAAGAATAGAGGAATGTTTTTAAAATAAATTAACGATTTTTTTATACATATTTTGATAAAATAGCATGAATATTGGAAACAAGATAAAAAGGGATATTTATAAGTTTAAAATTTTTGCCTTTAGGTGTAACAACTTCATCAACACTAAATTTATTTGACCATACTCTAATTGCTATTGAGTGTGGTGCTGATTCTATAAACAAATGCATTGACCTCAACCTTCCTTTATTACCCGATTTTACCTCAATTGGAATTAAATTTCCTTTAAATGGTATAACGAAATCAATTTCAGCAGTTGAATTTTTTTCTTCTCTGGTCCAAAAATACCGTTTACTTAATACATTTGTGTCGTATGCCAATAACTCTTGACCAACAATTAATTCAGCCGTAATTCCTTTCCATACCGTAGAAAAGTCGGTGTTTGAAAAAACTTCATATTGAATATTTGCTGCATAGTTAACGAGACCAATATCGAGCCAGTAAAATCGCGGCGATTTCCTATAATTAGCAATTAATGGCAAACTAGTGTTTGATACAGGGTATATTAATTCAGTTAACATTGCTTTTTCTAAAACCCTAAATGCTTCGCCCATCTCTCTGGAACGATAATCAGAGCCTCCAAATCGTTCAAATTTAATTCTTTGACCAGCATAAGATAAACCTACTTTTAAAATATGGCGAATATATTGAACGCCCATTTGATTTGAGGCATATTTTTCAACATCATCCATATATCCGGCTAATAAACTTTGATAAACATTCTGCAAACTTGTAATATCATTTGTTTCAACATATTGCTGAATAATTTCAGGCATGCCTCCAATAACAGTATATCTGTGAAAATGTTTATTAATTATTTCATGTGCATACTCCGGTACATCAAGTTGATTTATTAGTTGCACTAATCTGTTTTCGCCTATAGCATTCAGATACTCAATAAACGAACAAGGTCGCAACGAAAGATATTCGACTCGCCCAACTGGAAACGAAATCTTTCTATTCAATATCGTTTCAAGCAATGAACCTGCTGCTATTACATGCATTTCGGGTACGTTTTCGTAGAAATAACGTAACAATTTTATTGCTTCGCCTGAATTTTGTATTTCGTCAATAAACACTAATGTGGGATTAATACCTTTTTGCTTCTTTGCTTGAAAGAAAATAGCATCTAATAATGTATTAAAATCTAATTGACTTTCAAACAATTTCTTATGCTCTTTGTTTTCGAGATTCAAATGAATAAATTGTTGATACTTTTTAGCAAATTCCAGCACTAAAGTAGTTTTACCAACCTGTCTTGCTCCACGAAGAATCAAAGGTTTTCGGTTTTTGCTAACCGACCACTTTTCTAAATGTTTGAATATAATACGATTAAACATAAATGTTGTAATAAATCCAAGTACAAATATACATTAATTTGTAACAAAACCAAACATTAATTTATTATATTTTGTAATAAATCCAAACATTATAATTGCTTTGTTTGCTGTTTCTATCAGTTTGAATGTAATAGTCATCAATTGAATTTATTTACAAAACAATTTTCTTAATATCAGACTTAAAAAATATATAAAAATTAAAACTGAAACAAAAGCTGCAATTCGTCCAATATAATCGCCCATTTTTACATAAAAAGTAATTCCGTTATTCGTAAGCAAAGTATCTTTAATTGCAGTTGGAGTCCACCATGCTGTTGCCTGCCGAATTTCGCCTAACTGATTAATAAAGCATGAAATGCCAGTGTTCGCAGAACGTGCAATGTCTCTGCGGGTTTCGATAGCACGCAAACAGCTGTACGATAAATGTTGGCGATAACCGGCAGAATTTCCCCACCAACCGTCATTTGTGATAACAAAAATCAAATTAGCACCCATCTTTATGTATTCTGTTACATATTCGCCATAAATTGATTCGTAACAAATTACAGGGGCGATTATTGCAACATTTTTGTTTGATGTAAAAACGCCTGGTTTAGTTTGTGAACCGAGACTTCCTGCACTTCCTCCTAACTCAATTGCCATATCGTTTAAAAATTTAAAAGTGCCGGCAAAAGGCATTCTTTCAACGCCAAGAACTAATTTTGATTTATGATATATTTGCACGTTATTAGTTGAATCGAATTGCAAAGCTGTGTTAAAAGAATCGTAATACTCATTATTTGCTGAATACTTTTGAGCAGATGGTGTTATTGGCTCACCTTTTTCAATAAATCTTACAGTTGAAGCTCCAATAACCAATTTTGTTTTAGGAAATTTGTATATTAATTGTTTTAACCGAATAATATCTGCATGACTATTTAAATCTTCTTCCCAAATATATTCAGGAATACAGGTTTCGGGACCTGCAATATAATCAGTATTACTATCAATTTGAGTTAATGCTTCAGTTTTAAATTGCTCAAGTTGTTGCTGAACCGAAATACCTCCAAATTTATCATTATAAGGGTCGATGTTTGGTTGAACAACAACAACATTAACTGGTTTACCTTTTTCTTTGTAAGTATAAAATATTATTAATGAAATAGTAATTGGAACAATAAAAACAATTAGCAATGATGTTAAATATTTGAATATAACTTTTTTGTTTTTTGATGCAATGTACATTATTATTATTTCGCTAATAATCACATTAATTAATAATATCCACAAAGAGCCACCAAGTATGCCGGTATATTCGTACCATTGAATAAAATAAATATTTTCTGAAAGTGCATTGCCCAATGTTAACCATGTCCACGAAAGTTCCCAATTCAAATGTAAAAACTCAAAGCCGAGCCAAAAAGCAATTAATGAGATATAACCTAAACGACGGCCTAATTTTCGTTTTACTGTATGATAAATCCAGAAAACAGTTGCCATAAAAATTGAGTTAAAAACAATTGCCATAATAGCTCCCGAAGGCGAAGCGTTCCAAACCCACCAAATAGAAATTGTGTTCCAGATAATAAAAGCTAAAAATACTTTTGGGTAAATTCTAAAGCTTCGATACCGCTCACTTTGTTTAAAATAATATTCATCTAATATAATTAATGGAACAAATCCGAAAAATATTAGAAGTTGAAAAACTCCGTTCATCCAGCCACAGCTTAATAACAAGCCGCTTAATAATGCTAAAAGCCAGATATGATATTTTTTGAAAATCATAAAAATGTTTATTTTATACTATATTTCAAAAGGGAATAATTTGAGTTTAATCTTTCTGGCTCCCCTCTTTTTAATTCCCCTCCAACGGAAGGGTAGGGGTGGATAACCACAATGCTCCAAGCAAAAACTCAAATTATTACGCATCAAAGTATATATTAATTTTTTTTGCCAAAGATTACACAAGTTGTCATAGATTTTTAACATTTTAAATCTGCATTATCAGTAAAATCTGTGGTATAATGTTGTTTTATTGCTCGTTTATTTACAAGATAAATTCCTGTAAAAATAAGAATTATTGACAAACCCTGATGCCACGAAAAAACTTCGCCATCTAAAATGCCCCAGCTAATTGCAAAAACAGGAATTATGTATGTTACCGAAGAAGCTAAAATTGCAGTAAGTTTTTTAATTAAAATATTCATTATAATTAGAGCAAAAGCAGTTCCAATAACTGCAAGAATTGTGATGTAACCAAAAGCTGACCATGCTCCTGGTTTTTCGAAAGCAGTTGGTAAATCAGAAAAAAGCAAATAAACTCCTGCAAACGGACCAACGGTAAAAAAAGATAAAGCGGTTATGCTTATTCCATCTAATTCTTTCAAATTGTTTTTTACGTGATTAGTGTTAAATCCATAAAGTAAAGTTGCAAAAACAATCAATAAACCATAAATGTTTTCACCTTTAAAAATAATTGTAAAATCTGTTATTAACAGAGCAGCAGCACCAATAAAACCAAGTATAATTCCAATAACATTAAACCAATATACTTTAGTTTTAAAAAACAATACTGCAATAATTAAAGTAAATAAAGGTGTTAGAGAATTTAAAATTCCTGCCATTGTGCTGTTTATATGCACCTGTGCAGAAGTAAATAAAAAAGCAGGTATTCCGCTTCCTAAAAATCCTGATAATGCAACAAAAAATAATAATCTTAAATTTAAGAACTTTAACCGCGAAATTGCAAAAGGCAAAAGCACAATAAAAGATAAAAAAACACGAATTGCTGCAACCTGATTTGCATTAAAAGCTTCTAATCCACGTTTCATTAAAATAAAAGACGAACCCCATATAAAAGCTAAAAAAATTAGTGCTGCAATTGAGCTTTTACTTTGCTTTGTTTCCATTTTAAAAATTTGGCAAAGATATAAAACGTCTGTCTATAATATCCGATTTTTTTGTTATTCCCCAGTACCCTTCGCTACGGGGTAAACTTGTTTTGAAAACTTCATTTACATTCCGTCATTGTTTGTGTCCTCACAAACAAAGCGTGCATATTATATGCTCAAAAAGAGATTGCAAATCGTTCCAAAGCATCTGAACGAAGGCAATAGGTTTTTTGTTTCTTTTTTGGTGCTTGCCCTGAGCTTGCCGAAGGGATAAAAAAAGAAAAGAAGTAAAAAAATAAAGAGTTATTATCAGTTTGAAAAGTTAAAATGGCTATTTTTTGTACTTTTATGCGTAACATCAGTTAATATGATATTAACAGATAATTGTTTATATTTTAATAAATTGTTATAAATTTTATAAAATTCATTCATATATCTTCGCAATAACAATTATCAATTTATTGCAATTAATGCCTTACCGAAGACTACCTAATACCGATATTGCAAGGTTAAAAGCCTTAAAAACCGCATTAGCAGCAGGAGTCGAAATACCTCCTTTCAAATTAGCTTTTGCGCAATCAACTTTGCAAAAGATGCGTAATTTTTTTACTCCTTTTGAACAAATGATGCAACAGCAAAAATCGTCTTTTGTTTCACAATCGGCAAAAAGCAAAGAATTGGGAATAATTACAAGAAAGGCGAAGTTATATATATCACACTTTTATCAGGTTTTGAATTTTGCAATAATGAGGGGTGAATTAACGCCATCAGCACGAAAATTTTATGGCTTAAAAGAAAATGATTCAAAAATTCCAAATTTGAATAGCGAAAAAGATATTGTTTTTTGGGGCGAAAAGCTTATTAAAGGTGAATCGGAAAGAATTTCGAGTGGTGGTAATCCTATTACAAATCCCACATCTGCGGTAGTTCGCGTCAGATACGAGCAGTTTTTAGAAGCTGTGCATTACCAAAAAGTTTTGCAAAAAACAACTAATTTTGCAACCGATAAAATATCGGCAATGCGTGCCGAAGCTGACCAAATTATATTAAATGTTTGGAACGAGGTTGAAGAAACTTTTGATTTGTTACCCGAAGATATTCGTCGCGAAAAAGCTTCAAAATATGGTGTTACTTATGTTTATAGACCACATGAACGTGATGAACTACAACAAATTCCAGAAGATATAGTAAATGATTTTGTAAATGAACAAGATGTGTTTACTCAAGCTGAACTTCAGAGTCAAAGAAGAAATATTTTACAAGACGAAGAAGAAAAAGAAAACAACGAGCAATTACAATACTCTATTTCTTTTTCTCACAATTAACCAAAATAAAAAACTTCCAATTATTCCGCCTAAAATTCCGTAAATCCATGTTTCTTGTGTCATTCCAAAATCACTTGATTTTGCAGAAATATTGTTATTTGTAATAAAATAAGATAGTAAAACACCTGTTAAATTATTTATAAAATGTGCTAAAATTGGTAGCCAGAGACTGCCCGTAAATTCCAATAGATATCCAAAAAACAAACCTAAAAATAAACGCGGTAAAAATCCAAAAAACTGCAAATGAATTGCACTAAAAGCTAATGCCGAAATCCATATTCCCCAGTGTTTGCTTTTTGTCCACTCAATAAAAATTCTTTGCAATAATCCCCTGAAAAGAAACTCTTCGCCTAATGCTGGTATAATTGCAATTAACAAGATGTTATAAAATAATTCAGGAACAGAATTAACATTTAAAAATGCTTGAGTAATTTTTGTTGCATAGTCTTCCGAGTTTCTCATCCATATTTCTATCTCACTCATAAATGAAGGCAGTTGTAAAAAAGAATTCAAATACGATAACCAATTCGAAAAAGGTAAAAACGAAACAGTAGCAAGCATTGAAACAATTAACATACGAATACTTGTTTTTTTGTTAATTCTTAAGAATTCCGAAACTGATGGATAACAAAAGTACCCGAAAATAAACGGTGGAACTATAAAAAGTCCAACACTTTGAACGAACTGAAGAAACTTTAATACTTTAATATTTGCTGGGTTGTTAACATCCGACAGTAATTCAATGTTTTGTAAAATGTTCCATTTGAATACTGAAATGGAAATAATTATTCCCAAAAAATAAATTAATAAAAAACTGACTATTGTTATTATTATCGCAACACCAAATTTTGATGCAGGCGATAATCTGTAAAGAATTCCTTTTATCATAATTAAATTTGTAAATACTTATCTTCTATATTTTGCAACATATTGAATTGCTTTTCTGCCAATGTTGGAGTTATCTCCGACATTAAAATGACTTAAAATAATGAGCTAATTGTTAAATGGTTACATTGCTTCATTGTTAAACCTCTAAATTACTAAACGGTTAAATAACATTTTAGCAATATAACAATTTAACATAAAAATTGTGAACTACTTTTAAGTAATTTTGCAAGATGCCAATTATTCTGTGCAGTTTCGACAAATTTCATGTTTTTTTCTGTCTTTTAAAATACTTAAGCGAAATTTATTAAAATTATTACTTCTCCATAACTTATTAAATGTTTCATTATTTATATTTCCAAATTTTTGTTCAGCATTTTTATCGAAACAACAAGGAATAATGTAGCCATCAAAAGTGAAAACTGCATTTGACCAAATCCTATAACAATGATTACGAAGTTTTTTATTTAAAACAAATTTTCCATCGCTATCTTTAATGTATCTTTTAAAAATTATTGTGTTTGGCAAGAAATTGTAATCAAAGTATATTTGCATAGTTTTTAATTCTAATTTGTTAGCTCCTATATTTTCTTTTAGTTTTTGAACTAATAAGATTTCATTTTCGTTATATTTGTTAACAAGCATCTGCAAAACGATTTCGGGAGTATTTGAGTTTAACTGATTTTTACAAACTGATAGCTCTTTTATCCCATTTTTAATTTTGGTGAAATCTCCACCTTTACGATATTTTAAATATGTTTCTTCGGTAGCTCCATCAAGTGAAACAATTATTTTTTGAATGCCACTTTTTACAATTTCGGAGCAAGTTTCCGAATTAAGAAAATGCCCGTTAGTTGAAATGCACACGAACATTTTTTTATTAACAGCATATTTTATCATCTCTATTATTTCAGGATGAATAAAGGGTTCGCCCTGTAAATATAAGTTTAAGTAAAATGTTTTTTTATAAACCTGCTCAATAATATTTTCAAAAAGAGATAATTCTATTTTACCTGTCGAGCGTGTTAATGTTTTCTTTCCGGTTGGACATTCTTCGCAAAATAAATTGCACATTGTTGTTGGTTCAATTGTTATAGCAAAAGGATAAGCCCATACAAAAGGTTTTTTTAAAATTAGTGATAACAAATAACTTTTATACAATAGAATTAAATTCCACAATCTTTTTATTGAAAGTATTTTAATAATTTGTATGAATTCAAAATAATTTTTAAACATAAAACAAAAATAAGCAATTAATTAGAGTCTGTCTATAATGTCCGATTTTTTCGTTATGCTTGTTTTGAAAACAGTCATTTACATAAGTAAACTCCTTGGTTTTCAAAAC
>MENF01000187.1:55984-83813 GCA_001769035.1 Bacteroidetes bacterium GWA2_32_17 | reverse complement strand
CTCCAGTTATTAAACAAATATTATTATCCATTATCATTTTATTTTTAAGTCGCGTGTCGTTTTTAACATTTTTGCTAACGGACAGGGGTTGCTTTTCGTTGGCGATTATAAAGCACTTTCCCATCAAAAAGCACAAATGTAAAAAGAAGTACTGAACTTTCAAAATGCACTACTTCGCCAATGAAAGCAACCCCATGTTATGCCCTGCCGTTCTTGTCTTTCGTATTAGGTTTATTATCTGTAAGTTTTATGAATGACCTTTTTAAGATTTACCGTTTGACTGTCAAGCAGGCTCAATTGGAATGTAAATTTCCCTGTCAATATTGCAATAAGGTTTCGTTAAAGGGTTTTGTGATAGGATCTCAAATGCATAAGATTGTTTTATTCTGTAAGGACTTTTTGGCAGCCATAATTCATAAAAAGCGTGAAAAGTATGGAAAATTTGAGGAATATCTCCTTTAATTTTGCAGATGGCAAATTTCCCGCCTTCTATATCTGTTATGCTCATATCTTTTGGCGGTAATTGATAGGATTGAATTGTAACTGCCGTCTGATAAAGTCCTGTATGTGGATTTATTATTCCTATAAATTTTGTATCGGAAGTAAGTAAATCGTGGGCATCGGCAAGTTGAATTATTTTTTTGAACCCTTCCTGAATTTTATTTATGTCAGACAAAGGAGTATTTACGAAAACAGCACGAATTGATGCGATTTTTTTGACAACAACTTGTAAATATTTTGTCCAATATTTTGCATCATATTCTTTAGTGAAAAAATTCAAATCAGTATTTTTCTTTGAATTAACCGATTTCCGAAGCGTGATGTGTTCTTTCGGAGAAAGATTTCTTAATTCATTTGCAGAAATGCCAAAATAGTTTTTGAAGGCTCTGGAAAAAGTTTCAGGAGAAGCAAAACCACTGTCAAATGCAATTTCAGTAATTGATTTATGTCTGTGGGTAATTAAAAAGTGTGCTGAATTTTCCAAACGAATGCGGATAATAAATTGTTTGGGAGTTTCGCCTGTTATTTGCTTGAAAATCTTTTGAAAATGAAAAGGTGAATAATTAGCAATTTCTGCAAGTTTGTTTAATGGAAGTTCATTTTTCGGGCTTTTCAAAATAAAATTTACAACTGCATTTATCCTTTTACAGTATTCTTTCGTTGTATTTTTCTTAAACATCGTTTCAAAGGTAACTTAAATACAGTTGTAATTTTTTTAATGGTTCATGTGTTGTTCAAATAATTCTTGGTGATGTAAATTTTCAAGATGCCCTGTCTGAAAATGATGAACAAAGCCATGAATAAATGTTGCAACAATAATAATATGGAGTGCAATCACCAGTGCTTTGCTGAAATGGCGATACCATTTATCAAGTTGTTGTTTGTTGACATAGATTAGTAAAAAAAAGGCAGCAATCAATGTCAGAAATTCAAAGGTTAACAGTCCGATTAAATGTAAGTGTAACATAAGATTTAATTTTAATGGTTAATAAAAAATTATCGTTGCAAAAATCAATATTGTTAATGACAAACTTCTTGCAAAATCAGGGAAATACTTTGCAAATCTTGCGATTATTGTCCTTGTGCAAAAGTCCGCCAATTTTTTTGTTGTAGTCAGAGTCAAATTACTTGCGTCACTGTCTGCGAAGAACGGTCGTCATACGGTTGGGCATAACGTTCCCGTGGTTGGGACAGTTGGGGAGTTAAACGCAACTATCTCATCCCACGGTAAAAACATACTAAAATAGTAAAAACTTTCGTATCTGCATCATCCGCCCCAATTGGCTTAACCACGTGTTAGCGTTTCGTGCTTTGTTTTCCTGTCTGTCAATATTTTAGTTTGCTTATCTCTCAATTTGTCTTTCTTTCTGCGGTGGGGCATTTTTAAAATTTCTTTTTCATTGGGTTGGATTGCAGGCTCTTTGACAAAGCTTTGGTTATAGCGCTGGCTTGTGAGGCTTTGGCAATGTGCCTGCAATGAGGGTTAGGCTAAAACGTAACGGTCTTGTCAGCCCATACAACAAGATTTACACAGTCAATCATAGTTGAAATTGGACATGCTTCTGTTTCATTCAATTGTCTTGATTTCAAACAAGTTCCACATGCAAGTATTTCACCGCCAACATTTACGAATGCTTTTAATTGTTCGTCAACATTGTATTTATCATGTGTCAAACCTTCACATTCAACGGCTTCTCCCATTAAAAACACTTTAACTTCATGTCCTTGTTTCTTTGCTGTTACTGCGAACCGAAAAGCATTCCATGACTTTTCTAATTCTTTTGTCTCAATAATAATTCCGATTTTCATAAATTAAAAATTTTACAAATTTACATATTCCAGCGCCAAATTAATATCATCACCAGAAAAACACTTCCATAAATAACTGGTATTAGATAAGTTGTTTTGACTGATTTTTCTAAGCCCTGTTTTTTATTTTGAAGCCTGATAACTTTCACACTCAAATATATACCAATACCTATTATTCCAGTCATTAGAATTGAAATACCAACATTCAACCAATTTGGTGTTTGCGAAATAATAATTTCTTTATCAATAATTCTTTGGGCTGTTGTCAAGCCTGTAATGTCATCAAATAAGTGATTAAAATACGGTATTCTTGAAGTAGTTTTTAAGATTGCCTTGTCAAGATGTGCGGCTGCAATGATTGGAATAAAAGCAATACCATAATTTAAAAAATATTCTTTAATCTTAATTTTCGCTTTTGTGATACTGGAAACTAGCCAAGGTAGCAACCAAATTATTGTCGGAATTACTCCAAATATTATTGTTCCTTTGATTAATCCAACAATGAATTTGTTTTCAACTGAAAGCGGATTAATCAGCAAGTTTGGAAGATAGTTTAAGTAGGCATCTGTAACTTTCCATTCTGACCATATTTCGGAAATTACAAAGCCTGAAACAACTAAAACAAATACCATTTCAGCAATTTTCAACGGTTTCAATTGGAATAAATCATTTGCGAACCCAATATATCTGAATTCAGGGTTTGGTCTGTTTATATTGGGTTCTGACTGATATTCATTGCAGGTTTTCAAACAGCCCGCACACAATATGCAATTGGCATTATCTGTAATATTTGCAGGATATAAATCAACTCCGCAACTTTTAACATTCAGGTTGTACTGATATTTCTTGTGAATACAAGATTTGTCTTTACAGGTGTCACAAATATTTTTGTTTTTTACCCGCCAACCGAAAAATGAAAGTCTTGAATACAAGCCCAACAAATAACCAACTGGGCAGACATAACGACAAAAAGTATTTTTCTCATAAATGCTTCCGATAATTATTGAAACTCCAACAATCACTAGCAGATATATTGCCATAAAAAAAGGATTGCGATGTATTGCAAAACCTTGAATTCCGACAAACAGGATTATGATATAAAAAATGGTAATCGCCCAACCTGAAAGCAACCATTTTGGGCGTTTCCGTTTTAGCCCTATTTTAGCAAAAAAAGTAGTGATTATTTCCACTGGGCATACCATACACCAAATGCGTCCAAAGAAGATTGCCATTATAACAATAGCAGGCCACCAATAAGACCAAACTATTAAATTACCAAGGTTTGTGTTTCGCAAATGTTTGAGAAATTCTGCATCTGTTGAATAAGCCATTAAGCCCGTTACAATTAGAACTATATACGCAACAAGAGAAACATATTTCAGCGAAATCGGGAAATACCATTTTTGAAGTAATGTATTGAATTTCTTCATTTTCAGCGTTTTTTAGATTAATCCTAGACCTAAAGCAATTGAGATTATAATAAGCATAACGGCTACAATAAGTTGAATGCTTCGCAATGTTACTTTTTTGAGTAACTTTTTGCCAAAATATGCACCTGCTATTGCTGCAAGAGTTGCCGAAATTAAAAGTGTAAGGTTTTCGTGTAGGTTTGCAGAAGTAAAACGAGAAGCATAAACTGTTAATCTTGTAAAGTCAACCAGAGAGGCAATTACTACACCAGTTGCTATATATGCTTCTTTTGAAAGTCCGCTTTTTATTAGGAAGGCACTGCGAATTGCTCCTTGAATGCCTGATAAACCACCAAAAAAACCGCTTAAAATACCCCCAAAAATCAATTTGTCTTTTCCAAATTGCACTTTCTGAAATGAAGGAGAAATTTCAAGAAGGGAGAAAATGATTAGCAATATTGAAATGATAAGTTTTACTGGTGTAACTTCAAAACTCTTTCCCAAAAGTTCATATTGAAAAAGAGTAGGTAAAACCGTTATTCTAAGCAATAACCAAGCACCCACAAAGGATGCTAAAATTGCAGGAACTCCGAAACGAAGCAAAACGGCTTTATCCGTATTCTTTCCAACTAAAGCCATTTTAAAAATATTGTTCGAGAAATGCACTACTCCTGTAAGTGCAATGGCAATATCAATCGGAAAAAATATTGCAAAAACTGGGGCTAATATCGTTCCAAGACCAAAGCCAGAAAAAAAAGTTAAAACGGCTGTGAAGAATGCCGCCAAACATATAATTACAATTTCCATACTATACAATTATTAAAATCATACCGCAAAATTACAGAGTATGGCTGATATAGGCATGGTCAGAAAGAATGATAAAATGGTATTATTGAAAATATTTGCTCCTAAATTGTATTGGAGTAATGTTTTCGTGCCGTTTAAAAAACTTCACAAAATTTGACGTGTCGGTAAACGACAGAATTTCTGCTATTTCATTAATGGTATTGTCAGTATGTAGGATATATCTTTTGGCTTCAAGTAATATTTGATTAGAGATAATTTCACTTGCACTTTTACCCGTTTGTTTACGACAGATTATATTTAGGTTCTGAGGTGTTGTGTTTAGCAAATCTGCAAATTCATTCACTTTATGAAGTCGCGGACATTCTTTTACCAATAATTGCTTAAACCGTTCGTAAACTGGTTGTGGTTGATTAGAATTTGTTGGTTTTACTACTTTTATTTGTAGCAACTTCCCAAATAAGGCTTTTAGAAGTCCATGAATAATTTCTTTTGAGTACTGTGTATTAAGTTGGTATTCGTTAAAAATATCTTCCAGTATATGAGATGGATATTTGTCTGACTGAATTTCTAACCTTGTAATATCAGTTAATTTTCTAAGCAAATCTATCAACAAATTTTCATTGACACCATTAAATTCTTTGTCTTTAAAAATGATTACAAACCCTTTGGGGATAGAAGTAAATTGCCAAAAATGGAGTTGTCCTGGCTTTAAAAAATAAAATTCGGGAGTTGAAACCATAAATTTTTCGGATTCGATGCAATGAAACCCTTCACCGTCACTTAAAAATATGAGTTCGTTATACTCATCATGTTTATGTGGCTTAGTTTTTTTGATTTGCTCTTTAAATCGTGAGATTTTAAAAGTCAATCCTTCATCGAGTTTGTTTTTTATGTCTATTTGGTTATTTTCCATTCCAATTTAAAGATAATAATTCCTTTGATTGTGTGTCGGCAAAATTGCACTCTTTGACAAAGCTTTGGCTGTAGCGTTGGCTTGTGGGGCTTTGGCAATGTGTGCAATGTGGGTTGGCAGAAATTTTAAAAATGCGAAGGGTCGGGATATTTTTTCTTTTATTTCTGTCATGTCGTTTATATTTCTCGCTTCGTTGTCAAGGTGTCGCTGTCTTTTTTAGCATGAACGCTAACTTACTTATATGTTTAACAAAAGTAATCATATTTGCTAAATATTGTTGTGTATGTTCACCTTTTGTAATCTTTTTTATAAATCAAAATCATCTGTCGGATTTTTTATGTTTTGCAAATTTTTTATGCTTACATGAGTGTAAATTTCCGTCGTTCTGCTACTCTTATGCCCAAGCAACTCTTGTATATATCGTAGGTCAGTACCTGCCTCAAGCAAGTGAGTAGCAAAACTGTGCCGTAAGCTATGAAGTGCAAAATTATTATCTTTTATTATTTTATCCAAATTTTTATGAAATATTTTTTCTAAACTTCCTGTACTATATGGTTTCCCTTTGTTTTGTCCCTCTATTAAATATTCTTTTGGTTTGTAAGCTTTGTAATAACGTTTCAATAAATTTATCAACTTTTCACTTATTGGTAATACTCTGTCTTTTTGCCCTTTTGCATTCCTTATCGTCAGAGTTCGTCGTTTAGAATCTAAATCTTTAAGTTTTAAACATATCAGCTCATTTCTTCGCAAACCACATGCATAAATTATAGTAAGGGCAGTTTTGTGTTTTAAATTTGCTATTGAAGTAAGCATATTTTGAATATGACTTTTGTCAATTACCTTCGGAAGTTTACTGCTTGTTTTTGGACGTTCCAATTGTTCCATCTCATGCTTTATATTAAGCATTTTCAGATAAAATAGTTTTATGGCATTAATCGTTTGATTTTGATACGTAGCTGAATATCCCCGCTTTATTATAACATCATAATTAAACTTTTCAATATCCTTAATTGTAATCTGCTCAAGTTCCTTATCGCTATAATGACTTATAAAATATTTTAATTGAGATACATAAGTTTTTATGGTATTAGCAGCATATCTTTTTTGTATCATCCATTTCTCAAACCTATCAATCTTTTCAATCGTTACAGATTTAAGAACTGGTTTTGGTGATTTTGGAATGGACTGCTCCTGCTGCATTTTAAGTTTACTCTTGAAAAAGTCTCCAGCATTATATTCAATATTAGCTTCACGGAATGCCTTAAATATTATCTCCATGTTCTGAGGGTTATTATCAAGATACCAACAGCGATGCGTTGAACTATATTTGCGCCCAGGTAAATTCCTGACAATAGCATCTGTTTCTGTACTTTCTATCGGATATCGCAATGCAATACGATGCTGATTTCTATGATAAAGATGTTCTATAATGACCATATCTTATTGTTTCTATAATTGTGTATCATCTATTCCCAATAATTTTATCAGACTTTCAATAATCCTGTTTTGAAATTCAAAGACAAAAATACGATATATTTTTTAGTTTAATAAATTTCAGTATTTGTATTTTACAGTATTTCAGCGATTATTTTTAATAATTTATCAAGTTCGTTTTCTGAAATATTTTCTTTATCTGATTTATCATAAATCGCCATCAAAAATATTTTAGATTTGGATAATTTCAAACAAGTAATAATCCTTGCCCCACTGCTTTTGCCTTTTTGTTTGGAAGTAATAGCAATTCTGATTTTATAACAATTTTTACCCAAGGGTGTGCCTTGTAGTGAATTTTTTGTTAAATCGTTAATAAAAATAGCATAATCATGCTTTAAAGATGGATACTTTTTTGAAAGCCGTTTGAGTTCTCTTTCAAAAGGCGGTAATGCAATAATACTATAATTCATTTAATAATTGTTGAGCTGTTTTAAAATTCTTTTTTCCCTGTTCAGCAAGTTTTAAATATTTTATTGATTCCTCAAAGTCATTTATAAACTGAAGTTGATTTGCGGATAATTTTACCTCTTTAATATCTTCAATAAAATCTAATTGTTTCATTAATTGAAGAAAAAAGAATCTTTTTTTATTATCGTTCAATGTAAGTATGTAATTCATAAAAAAAATTAAAGTTATTTTTTTAAAATTCAAAGTCAAAAATACAATTTATTCTTCAATATTTTCCCAAAATAATTTTTTCTTTTTTGAGCGTCAGGAAAAACTAAATTTTTTGTCTTTCATTGTCATTCGTTTTTCATTCTCAAACCATTTTATTTGTCATTGTCGTTGTCATAGTCTTTCTACGCCTTGTTGGTAACTCATTTATAACATCGGAAAAACCGTTTTAATACAAAACCTGTTGGTCGGATATGTACGGTTTTTAACCATTTATTATTTTGGATAAAAATACATAAATAATTTCACAAATCATCATAAGGTGATTTTATTTTTTGAATACTGTTTGTGGAAACATGAGTATAAATCTCTGTAGTTTTACTGCTCTTATGTCCAAGTAATTCATGAGAGCTTGTGAAAACATAAATTGAACATTTATAAAAAGCGAAAAAATATAATGTATATATTGTTATATTATAATAAACGCTATAACGGGACTTCTAAAAATTGCTTTTTCTTTGTTGGACTTCTCCCGCTTTGGCGGGATTAAAATCCTCATTTACAATAGTAAACTCCGGTTTTAAAATTTTGTCCGCCTCGAAAAATCTAATTTTTAGAACTCCTCTTAAATTAAACTTGCCATGTTTTATTATAAGCATTGCCAACCACTCCTTTTTTACAAAGTTTGGTTGTCATAAAATCTCCTGAGAATTTTGCTTGTACAGATATTGCTTCAGCAAGGGTTGCTTTACAGGAATTCATGATACAATCGAGAATAGCTTTCCGTGCTTCTGTTAGTCCAGCATCGTCTGTATTTTCAAGTCCTGTTATCTCATCAGGAATATCTGTAATACTATTTTCATTTACCTCGCGTTTTTTCAATCCATGATCACCACCAGATGCCAATTTCCAAGCCATTTTGATGGAGTTTTCCATAGAACCTGCATAATCTGCAAGCCACCCAACTGAATCTTTTGCTTTAACAGATTTTCCAGATAAAATAAACTTAAGAAAGTTCTTATAATTATCGGCTTTTAATTTTCTTAGAGGCCAGTGGCATCCTTCCATTCCAGGAATTACAGGAAGTGTAACTTCAGGCATGCCAAGATTAGCATTTTCTTCAGCAACTAAGTAATGACAATGAACCATCAACTCAAGAAATCCGCCCAAGCAACGTTTTCCGTTAATAAAGCCCACAGAAGTTTTAAAGTCAGAGTTTAAACGTCTTGCAGTAGCTGACCATTCTTTACTTAATTCAATTCCTTTAGTTGCATTTTCAATTGCAGGAAAGAAATCTGTAGTATCGGCACCCACCATTTGTGTAGAAATATGGAAATCGCCGGTAATAATTACATTTTCTATTTTGCTCGATTTCAGCCAGTCAATAGCTCGGTTAAGTTCGTCATTTACATCGTGGTTATAGCTTTCACGGTTTATTGAGATTACTCCGACCTTACCGTTATGCTCTGCATTAACGTATAATTGTTGCCATTCGGGACTGTTAATTTTATCAAATACTTCCGGGTACCAAGCTTGTTTTGCCGCTTTCGGTTGAAGTTTATGATAATCAGCAACAATTTTACGAACTTCATCAGCTCCCATATTGCGGACAACAGCAAGTACACCTTTAGTGAACTGTGCACATAATTCACCGATGAGGTTCATTTGCGAAAGATGCGAACGATTTTCATGAATCATAAGGCTTGTCATCTGGAAAAGTGGACCAAGTATCCATGCATTAAATTCTGCCATTTCTTCTTCGTTCAACGACCAGTCAACCATAGGTCTGAAATGATCTAGCGGATACCAGTTCGAACCACTATCTTTCTTTTCAGTTAAATTTTCACTCGGTGCAAATAAATCACCATAATGTTTACTTAAATGATGCAGGCACGACCATGTAAGGAAGTTCGCTCCCTTAGCACCAATGGCATCGTGAGCTCTGAATGGGTTTGGTCCGAGATATTTACGAATATATTTGTCAACTTTCCAATAAGGCATATTGGTAGCTTCATTAAATCTTGCACCGGCTCCAGTAAGTCCGCAGAAAAAAACATCGAGTACAAAAGCCCAGTTATCACCTACCTGCATAGGAATAAGACCTAATGCCCAAAGAAGTTTTGAACTTGCAGAAGGAGTCGGTTCTACAATTTCCCATATTTTATTTACCTCGTGAGGAAAAGCAGGATGGGCAATTCCAACGCCTAATTGTGAACCAGGGAAACCTGAAGTAACAGACCAGATATCAATATCAGGAAAATTATCTCTAAAAGTTTTATAATGCTCTTTTTTAATTTCAAGTATTTCAGGTATAGCTTCTAATAGAAATTTAGGATTATGTGCAGCCAAACCTTTAGGAAGATTTTTTCCATCGTAATAATATTTTATTATGTTACCCATTACTTTATTCGCATTTCCTTTTCCGAAAGCTCTTACAAGTCCCGAATATTGTTTGGCTAAACCATCAGGAATACCAGGAAAATCCAACGCCACAATAGGAACTCCAAAAGGTTCAAGTCTTGAACCTAATTGCATTGTTTTTCCGGCGCCTACAATACCGTTTGCACCAGTTATTACAAGTGCACCTCTGTTACCGTCCTTACCAAAAATCTGATCAACTAATTCGTCTGCTGTAACAGGTAATTTTCCATTCTGAAAAATTTCAAATACAGAACCTAATCCAAGGGTCTGAAGTGTAGATGATCTCATTTGATTTATCATGATTTTTCCTCCATTTTAGTTTAAGAAACTCTAAAAATACCTGCTGTACCTACATCACCGGCTGCACAGCCAAATACCAATACATAACCACCACCTAAATCTACAGCTTCTTCGAGTGCTTCGATTATTGTTCTAGTAAGAGTTGGTGCTTGTGGATGTCCCCATACAAGTGAGCAACCAGTATTATTCATTTTTGCCCAGTCGTAGTTCATTGTTTTTCCAAAAATAGCATCATTTACTGCAAAAGGATTATGATTTTTGACGACCTTCATGTCGTTCATTGTCAGTCCAGTGCGGTCAAGAAGTTTTTGAACAGCTAATCCTGGTGCTTCAGGCATAAGACCTGGTCCGGTACGAATATCAACTTTTGAAATAAATTCAATGTTGATTTCTGGTTTTAAACTTATTTCTTTTGCTTTTTCAACTGAAGCTACAAGTAAAGTAGCCATTCCGTCAGCAGCATGAGTTTGAGTACCCGATGTAATACAAGAATCTAATTCTCGTTGTTCTTTCAAAGTTTTTAGGGAAATCTCACGAACTCCAACATCTTCACTTATTTTTCCTAAAAGTCTTCCTTGTGTATTTAAAATATCAAAAGAAAAAAGATATTTATCCTGAAAACCAGCTTTTTTTGCATCGAAGTACTGTTTGTATCTCAGTGCTGTAAGTTCATCAACTTCTGCACGGTCAATTTTATATTTACGTGCAGTTTTTCCGGCTGTTTCGAGCATTGCACTACCTGTAGAAGGGTCAAAACCGAAATTATCCCAAACATCTGAAATCACTTCAGTTCTTCTATAAGCACGACGTTCAGGGAAAACACCAACAGGAGAATCACTAGTCCTGTCAAAAGTTAATACGCCGGCAACATCATAAGACTTTGAATTTACTTCAGATCCGGCAACAATCACTGCACTTAATCCTGTTGCACATGCCTGTTCCATCTGGAATCCGGGAATTCTTTGACCCATACAACTAGCAACAACAGGTCCGTTCCAGAATTTCCAGTGCCATGGAATTGTTGATCCAACAACAAGGTAATCCAGTTCTTTTCGGGAAACTTTTCTTTTTCCCAATATATTTGCCATAGCTTCTCCTGCAAACTGGGCGATGTTCACCTCAGCTAAAGCCGATGCCTGCCATGCTGGAAAGTAACTACTTCCCCATGTTCCGTATGGAATTCTTGCATTGGGAAACATTGATTCAACTACTTTCATTTTTTTTCCTCCTTCATTATTGTTTTTATTTTGTTATTAATAGTTTTCAATAAAAGATGTAAGATTTATATTTTTCTATTTGTTATTTTTCTTTTTTTTCTAAAACGCTAACTACTGCCATAGTTAACCGGCAAGTACAAACTAATTTACCAATTTCATTTGTTATATCAATTCTCCAAACATGTGTTTTTTTTCCAAGATGAACAGGTTTTGCTTCGGCATAAATAAAACCGCTTGAAACAGGGCGAATATGACTTGCATTAATATCGAGCCCTAAACAAAAATATTTTTCAGGGTCAACAATTAAATTAGATGCTATGCTTCCTAATGTTTCGCATAATGCAGCTGATGCGCCACCATGTAAAATTCCCCTTGATTGTTTTGTTTTTTGAACAACTTCCATTTTACATTTAAGTGAATCGGAAGTTATTTCGGTAAGTTTAATTCCAAGTGTTTCTGCAAGCGTATTTGTAATCATATCTTGTAAATCTTCTAACTTATATTCCTTAAACCAGATGCTCATGTCTATTTTGTTTAAAAAAGTTTATTGTTCAAAAATGTTTATTTTTCTTTACGAAATACGAATTTTACGAATATACGAATTTACAATGTATTTCTATTTATTTCTATCTATTTCATTGTTCTATGTTCATTGTTCTTTACGAAATACGAATTTTACGAATATACGAATAAAATATTGTTCTATGTTTATTGTTTTCGTTTAATTATTTAATAATACACATCCCCATGCTGCTAAAAATTGTGATTTATCAGGACTTTCGCAATTTACAAATTTCTTTTTAAATAAGTCGAGCATTATTGGATGATTATCTGGAATCCCGCCTGTTAAAATTAAAAAATCTTCGACTGGTGATAATTCAACGCTACGCGCAATTACAGAATTATAAATCCCTAAAATAATGTTTGGTAAAGTTACTCCTTTTTTTATCATTCCAATAATTTCTGATACTGCAAAAACGGTACAATAGCTATTAATTTTAACTTCTTCGGTAGCTTGCCCGGCATAAGTCGAAAATTCTAAAGACGGGACATCCATTCTAAAAGCTAATTCTTCGATAAATGAACCTGTGCCAGCTGCACATTTACGATTCATTTTAAACTTATCAACTTGTCCTAAGTTGTTAATTGTAATATATTTAGTATCCTGACCTCCGATATCAATTATGGAACATTTTCTTTTATAAATTTTAAAAACAGCTTTAGAGAGTGCAATGATTTCGGAGTTTGAAACAAATGGAATTTTTATATCATCGCGACCATAACCACAAGTATAAACAGGATATTCAATTTCGTTATTTAAAGAAAATTGAGCAATAATTTTTTGTGCTGCTTTGTTAAAATCAAAACCTGTACGAGTTAAAAAATAATCAACAATTTCGTTGTTCCCATCAACCAAAACGCCTTTAGTGTAAGATGAGCCGAGGTCTATTCCGATTTTATACATTTAAAAAAGTTTAAAAAAGTTCACTGTTCAAAAAATGTTCATTGTTCTTTACGAAATACGAATTTTACGAATATACGAATTTACAATGTATTTATATTTATTTCTATCTATTTCATTGTTCTATGTTCATTGTTCTAAAAAGTTTTCAGTTTCGAGTTTTAAGTTTCGGGTAAAAAAAGTTCATTGTTCTTTACGAAATACGAATATTACGAATATACGAATTTACAATGTATTTCTATTTATTTCTATCTATTTCATTGTTCTTTACGAAATACGAATTTTACGAATATACGAATTTACAATGTATTTCTATTTATTTCGTTGCATTTCAAAGTATTTCTATGTGTTTCAATGTATTTTTAATTTGCAATTAATTTTCTATATTTTATTCTTTTTGGTTCTTCGTTGCCTATACGTTTTTTACGATTTTCGATATATTCTGAATATGTTCCTTCGAAGAAAACAACCTGTGAATCGCCTTCAAAAGCTAACATGTGAGTGGCAATTCTGTCGAGAAACCAACGGTCGTGCGAAATCACCACAGCACAACCTGCAAAACTCTCTAAACCTTCTTCCAAAGCTCTTAATGTATTAACATCAATATCGTTGGTAGGTTCATCTAATAATAAAACATTTGATTCAGATTTTAAAGTAAGTGCCAAATGTAATCTATTTCGTTCGCCACCAGAAAGAATTCCGCATTTTTTTTCCTGGTCGGCGCCGCTAAAATTAAAGCGTCCAACATAAGCACGAGCATTAATTTGCTTACCACCGAGAGAAATTAATTCGCTTTCGCCAGAAATTATCTGATAAACTGTTTTATCGGGATTTATTGCTTGGTGAGTTTGGTCAACGTAACCAATTTTAACTGTTTCGCCAATATTAATTGTTCCAAAATTGGCTTTTTCTTTACCTATTATCATCCTAAAAAGTGTAGTTTTACCGGCACCATTAGCACCAATAATGCCAACAATACCTGCAGGCGGAAGCTTGAAATTAAATTTCTCGAAAAGTAATTTATCTCCAAATGATTTAGTAACCTCTTCAAATTCAATAACATTTGCACCAAGTCGAGGACCATTAGGAATATAAATTTCTAACCTTTCTTCTTTAGTTTTTGAATCTTCGCTCATCATTTTTTCGTAGGCAGCCAAACGTGCTTTTGGCTTTGCCTGACGAGCTTTGGGTGACATTCGAACCCATTCCAATTCACGTTCAAGAGTTCTCCTTCTTTTTGAAGCAGTTTTTTCTTCCTGTGCTAAACGTTTTGTTTTTTGCTCGAGCCAAGATGTGTAATTGCCTTTCCATGGAATACCTTCGCCGCGGTCTAATTCTAAAATCCATTGGGCAACATTATCAAGAAAATAACGGTCGTGAGTAATTGCTATAACAGTTCCTTTATATTGTTGAAGATAAGTTTCGAGCCATTGAATTGACTCGGCATCTAAATGGTTAGTAGGTTCATCTAATAAAAGAATATCAGGTTGTTTTAAAAGTAAGCGGCAAAGTGCAACACGACGAGCTTCGCCACCCGACAATATTGCAACAGAAGTAGAACCTTCGGGACAACGAAGTGCATCCATTGCTCTTTCGAGAGTGCTGTCGAGTTCCCAACCGTTGTGATGTTCGATAAGTTCGGTAAGTTCGCCCTGACGATTTATTAATTTAGTCATTTCGTCGTCGCTCATTGATTCGGCAAATTTATTGTTAACTTCTTCGTATTCCCTCAGTAAATCAACAACTTCCTGAACACCTTCTTCAACAATTTCACGAACGGTTTTGTTTTTATCGAGTTGAGGGTCTTGTTCGAGGTAACCAACTGTGTATCCTGTTGAAAAAACAACTTCGCCATTAAACGATTTTTCTACTCCTGCAATAATTTTTATCAGGGTAGATTTTCCTGAGCCATTAAGACCAATTATGCCTATTTTAGCTCCGTAATAAAATGAAAGATAAATATCTTTAAGAACTTGTTTTTGTGATGGGAATATTTTATTTACCCCAACCATCGAAAAAATTATTTTTTTATCGTCGGTCATTTTATATTTAGGATTTAAGAATTTTATTGTTCTATGTTCATTGTTCTTTACGAAATACGAATTTTACGAATATACGAATTTACAATGTATTTCTATTTATTTCTATCTATTTCATTGTTCTATGTTCATTGTTCTAAAAAGTTTTCAGTTTCGAGTTTTCAGTTTCAGGTTAAAAAAGTTCATTGTTCTTTACGAAATACGAATTTTACGAATATACGAATTTACAATGTATTTCTATTTATTTCTATCTATTTCATTGTTCTATGTTCATTGTTCTAAAAAGTTTTCAGTTTCGAGTTTTCAGTTTCAGGTTAAAAAAGTTCATTGTTCTTTACGAAATACGAATTTTACGAATATACGAATTTACAATGTATTTCTATCAATTTCTATTTATTTCATTTTTAAATGTTTATTGTTCTTATTTTATACTATAATTTTTAATTCTACCATCCTTTAATCTTATAAATCTTAGTTCAGACATTGTTTATTCTTTTGGTAAATATAATGGATTTCGTTCATTATAACGACGAATATATAAAAACAACATTTGTTTCTTTTTATTTTTTTTCAACAAATTAAATTCATTAAACAGTTCTGCATCTTTTGATATAAACGCCTGCACAGCTTCTAATGTAAAGGGATAAATTTTCCCGCTTTCAAAATCTATTAAATTTTGCACAACATGACTTGTTTCATAAGAAGGCATCATTCCTGAATTATAGCCATAGTATGGGTCGTAGCCGAAATCGCTTCTTACTGTTTGTGTACCAACAAAATGCGATATTTTGCCAATATATGGAATTCTAAAAAAATCGTCATTATAATTAACATACAATGCATTACTTCGGCAATAACCCCAAATTTGTTTTGTGTTGATTGATTGCTGAACTCCAAAATCGTCTAAAAAATTTATTTTTTGAGATTTAAACAAATCATCGTACCAATTAAGAGCATTTTTATTTCCATTTGTTATTCTCTCAAAAGAAAGTGGTTTGTTTAATAACAATTGTTCGAAAGAAATATAAACGCCGTCGTTAAAAATATAAGATGTTGAAAATTGTGTTTTACCAATAGTATCATTTTGCGAAAAGGAGTATAAATGGAAAAGAAAAATTGAAATAAATGTGAAGGATGTTATATTTATATATCGTTTATAGTTCATTGTTCAAAAAAAGTTTAATGTTTCGAGTTTATGGTTCGTGGTCATACAGTTGTCATACAATAGTCATACGGTTGTCATACGATAGTCATACAGTTGTCATACAATAGTCATACGGTTGTCATACGATAGTCATACAGTTGTTCAACGTTTAAAAAAATTCAAGTTCTATGTTTATTGTTCAAAAAAGGTTAAGGTTAAGATTAAGGTTTTTTGTTTATAGTTTCAAGTTTATTTTTTTTAGTTTTTACAATGTATTTCTATTAATTTCTACTTGTTTTTATTTATTTCTGTTTTTACAGTTCAATGTTCATTTAAAGTTAATTATTTTTCACATAAAAATCATAGCTTTATGCCAATAACGAGTATATCGTCAACTTGTTCGAGTTGTCCTTTCCAACTTTCAAAATTTTCTTCAAGAAAGGCTTTTTGTTTAATAACTGGCAAACCGCTAATTGTCAGCAACAAATGTCTGAATCTACGGAACTTAAATTTTTTACCTACTGGACCTCCAAATTGGTCGGCATAACCATCGGAGAATATATAAATGGTATCATTATTTTTATACTTAACATTGTGGTTATCAAATTTCAGATTTTCATTTCCTTCTAATTTGCCAACAGCAAATCGGTTTCCTTTAATGTCGATAATTTTATTATCGCGTGCAATATAAAGTGGGTTAAAAGCTCCTGCATATTCGAGTGTATTTAAATTACGGTCAATAATAAGAAGCGAAACGTCCATACCGTCTTTAAGAGTAGATTCATTTGCATGTTTACTAAAAGTTTCGTTAATTCCAAGATTTAACAAATTTAATATTTGTGCTGGATTTTCGGTACCTTGTTCTTTTGTAATGTTTCTTAATAAATCGAAACCAATGATACTCATAAATGCACCTGGTACACCATGTCCGGTACAATCAACTGCGGCAATAAATATTTTGCTTTCTTTTTCGGTAACCCAATAAAAGTCGCCACTAACAATATCTTTTGGTTTGTAAAAGATAAAAGAGTTTGGTAAAAGTTTTCGGAACAGATATTCAGATGGAAGCATAGCTTCCTGAATACGTTTTGCATAATTAATACTATCCATAATGTTTTTATTTTTTACAGACAGTTCTTCTCTTTGTTTTGCAATTTCTAAAGCTGCTAATTGTTTAATTCTTAATGCTTCATTAATTTTAGTCAGTTTGTTAGTTCTACTTTTAACATACCACAAAACACCTAATAAAACAATTAACACATAAAACATATAAGCATACATTGATTTAAAGAAAGGCGGATTAACAACAATATGTATAATGGCTTCTTTATCGTTCCATTTTAAATCGTTATTACTTCCTTTAACCCTTAAATAATATTCGCCGGGTGCTAATGTTCCTAATTCTATAAAATCACGATAGCCATTATTTGCCCAAGTATTGTTTAGCCCTTCGAGCATATACATGTAGCTATTTTTTTGAGGATTAGTATATTCAAGGGCTGCAAAAAAGAATGTAAGTGAATGGTCGCTATATGATAAAATTAATTCTTTAACATTTTCAATGTTTTGTACTTCTTTAACATTGTTTGAGTTTATTTTTTCGAAGGTGGTAAAAGTTACATTTGGGATAAATGGATTATCGTTCATTTGTGAAGGATTAAAGCTATTAAAGCCGTTAGTTCCGCCAAAATATATTTCACCTGTTTTTGAAATAAACGATGCGCCATTGTTAAACTCTAATCCCTGCAAACCATCTGCTTTATCATAAGCTCTGATTTTAAATGTCTTATGGTCGAGCATGGCAATTCCTCTATTAGTACTCATCCAAATATTGCCAAATTTATCTTGTTTAATTTCATAAACAGTTCCATTAGGCAGCCCATCTTTTTCGGTAAAATACTGAAATGTTCCGTTACTTTTATCGTAATGATTAAGTCCGCTACCGGTGCCAATCCAAATTGAGCCATCAATTTTATCTTCAATAATTTCGTAAATATAAATATTGCTTATTTTATAATATTTGTTTTTACCGGCTTTAATTTGAGGATTCTTTGATGGTCCAATTCTTAAAAATTTATTTGTTTTATAATCATACATATTAAGTCCTGCTGAGGTTCCAATCCAAATAAATCCATCAATATCGCACATTAAAGACGTTATATTATTATCAAATAAACTTAATGTATCGGTAATGCTTTTCCAAAATGAAGTAACGTTATAATTCTTCATATCAAATAATTGCAATCCATTTTTTGTACCAACCCAAACATTTCCTTTATTATCTTCGAGCATAGTATAAATGCGGTTTTTGTTGAAATTCGGATAAAATTTAAAAGAGAAATAATCTTTTAAATCAGAGAATTTGTTTTTTTGTTTATCATAAATGGTTATTCCATTTTGAGTACCGAGCCATAAAAGATTTCTGCTATCTTTCATTATAACGTGAACATTATTACCAACAATTCGCTCTCCAACAGGCGATTGATTTGAGAAGTGTTTTACTTTACCTGTTTTTCTATTTACAATATCTAATCCGTTATCCCATGTTCCAACCCAAATTTCATCACCCTCGGCATAAATAGAGGCAATAAAATTCTCGGAAAGTTTTAAAGAATTTTCACCAAAAGAATTTTTATACAACAGAAATTTTTTAGGTTTTAAGTCTAATTTATCAAGTCCTGCTCCATCTGTGCCAATAAATAAATTATGCGATTTATCTTCAAAAACAAAATTTATATAATCGTAAGAAATGCTGTTTTCATTATTCTTTTGAAATTTGTATACTTCTACTGTATGAGTTTCGGGATTAAATTTATTTAATCCTCCACCATAAGTAGCAAGCCAAATATAACCATCATAGCCATAAAAAATGTGATTAATGTTATTAGTAATGGGGCAACCCGATGGTGTTAAATCATTATAAAAATGTTGAAATTTTCGGGTTTTTTTATTGAACTTATTTAATCCATAATGTGTTGATATCCATAAAGTACCATTTTTATCAAAAATTAATCCGGTAATAAAATCATTACTGATTGAATTTATGTCGGCTGCATCGTGATTATAAGATTTGAATTGTTCTAATTTTCGATTAAAATATAACAATCCGGTAGCCGAACCAACCCAAATTCCTTCTTCGTCTTCAAGAAGTGGAAATCCTTTATCGCTTCTATTTGGGCGAAAAAAATCTATTTGTGGTTCAAATCTAGTAAATTTACCAGTTGCTGTATCAAGTTTGCTTAATGCTGATGCTGTTTTTACCCATACAGAGCCAAATCGGTCAACTAAAACACCAAAGACTTCATTTTCGCATAATGAATTTGGGTCTTTAGGATTTGAATTATATCTTTTAATGAGCTCTGAGTTTTGGTACAATTTATTAAGTCCATTGTTAGTACCAATCCATACAATTCCTAAAGTGTCAGTATCAATTGAATATACCCAATTACCTGATAGTGAGTTTGAATCTAATGGGTTATTTTGGTAAAACTTGAACTTGTAACCATCGAATTTATTTAAACCATCCTGTGTACCAAGCCATAAAAATCCTTTTCTCCCTTGAGCAATATAATTTACCGAACTTTGCGACAAACCATCGTCAACTGTAAAATGTTCGAAAAATGCTTCAGAAATTTGACCTGTGCATAATCTACTGATTAATAGCAAAAAAAAGATAATAACAATATGTATATTTGTCTTCAAATTTATATAAATCTTCTAATGCTAAATTAATATTTCTTTATATTTTTGTATATAAAAAATCGAAAATAAAATTAATTTCAACAAAATATTTAAAAGCTATTTTATAAAGCCCTCATTGTCAATTAAATCGTAAATTGTTTTTGATGGCGATTCTTCAAATTCGATAAATCCTAACTTATTCCAGATTTTATCTATTTTTGAAATTGTTTGCTTGCTCGAATAAACAGGATTGGGCCAAGGGCTTTTAATTTGTGGTTTTGATGTACAATCAAATAAAACAATTTGCTCTTTACTTATATTAATTTTTTTAATATCTCTTATAGTGTCAATATTTGCAAGGCAATGCCACAAAACATTTTTTTTATTATTAAGAGCGAGCCCTTTGTCGCATAAAACAATGCAATATGGGAATAAAAGATTATCCGCAATATTAGCTGCAAAATTCTCAAAACAAAATAATTTTTCTTTGGAACTTTGAATTAGCAATATTCTATATTTTAACAAATTAAAATTAACTGATACAATGTAATTTTCTTTTAATAATCTAACAACATGCTCAATTTCCTGATTGTTCCATAATTGATTGTTGTTTTTTGATTCATTGGTTAAATCAATTGCCATTTTTCCGCCAAAAGCAAACTTAACTGAGGCATGTTCAAGTGCGTCTAATGGTCCAGTCGAAAAAAATAAAATATCGTTAATGTTATGATAGCTAATAATAGATTGAAAAATTTGAGCTTCATCGTGTGGATTTTGAGTAGTAATAATTAGAATTTTGTTTAGCATCATTTGTCCCATTCCCCATAATGAGTGGGCAACTTTGTGAGCTTGACCAATAAATTCATTTTTTATTTGAACTATTACAAGATTGTGTGCTACACCATAATCGGGCATATTAATATCAATAACCTCGGGCAACCCAGCTTTTTGCATTAATGGCAGAAATATTCTTTCGGATGCTTTTATTAGCCAATAATCTTCTTGTGGTGGTATTCCAACAATTGTTGCAGGATATATTGCATTTTTACGATTTGTTATACAAGTTACATGAAACAATGGATAATGAGCGGGTAATGAATAGAATCCGGTATGGTCTCCAAAGGGTCCTTCATTTACTAAAGGTTCAGTTGGGTCAACATATCCTTCAATAACGATGTCCGAATCAATAGGAACTTCTATATCCTGAGTAATACATTTAACTAATTTAACTGATTTTTTTCGTAAAAAGCCAGCAAGAATATATTCATCAACACCATCAGGTAGGGGGGCAGAGGCGCAATAAGCATAAACAGGGTCGCCGCCTAAAATTACAGCTATTGGAATTTTCTTTTTTAGTATTAAATATTCATTAAAATGTCTTGCACCAGTTTTATGTAAGTGCCAATGCATTCCAGTTGTGTTTTCGCTAAAAACCTGCATTCTGTACATTCCTGCATTCCTTATTCCAGTTACGGGGTCTTTTGTGTTAACAACAGGTAATGTAATAAATTTACCACCATCAAAGGTCCAGCATTTTAATATAGGGAGTGATGAAAGAGCAGGATTTTTATTAATAATTTCCTGACAAGGTGCTTTGTGTTTAATTATTTTAGGAAAATAACCCGAAATTTTATTTAGAAATATTAGTGCTTTAATTTTTGATTTTAATCCGAATGCAAGCAAATTGGTTTTTGGTTTTTGGTTTTTGGTTATTGGTTGAGTTAAATTATTAATTAGAGCATTTATTTCGTTTTCAATTTCATTAAAATTATGTATATTAAGAGCGGTACACATTCTTTCTTCGTTTCCATAAGCATTAATCAACAATGAAAAATTTGTTCCGTTATTTTCAAATAAAAGTGCTTTATTTTGTAATTTGCTTTTTGATATTCTGTCGATTATTTCAGAAATTTCGAGTTCGGGATTAACATACTCCTTAATTCTAATTAATTGATTATTTGCTTCGAGAGCAGTAACAAATTCTTGTAAACCATTATATACCATTATTTAATTTAGGATTTAGGATTTAGGATTTAGGATTTAGGATTTAGGATTTAGGATTTGTGTTTAAAAAGTTTACTTTATAATTTATTATTGAATATTTATTATTGTTTAAAAAGTTCATTGTTCAAAAATGTTCACTGTTCACTATTAACTGTTCATTGTTCAAAAAACTCACTGTCATTCAATAGTCATACAATTGTCATTCAATAGTCATACAATTGTCATTCAATAGTCATTCAATAGTCATACAATTGTCATTCAATAGTCATACAATTGTCATTCAATAGTCATACAATTGTCATTCATAGTCATACGATTGTTTTACGTTCGGTGTTTATTGTTTTATGTTTTTACAATGTATTTCCATTAATTTCTATTTATTTCTGTTTTTCAATTATTTCGAGCAATTTCAATATTTTCGTTCAATGTACTTTGTACTTAATACTTTGTTCATTGTTTATCGGAGATATTTGAATTCGCGACCATAGTAACGTGCAGAATTACCAAGTTCTTCTTCAATTCGGATTAGCTGATTGTATTTTGCAGTATGTTCGGAATGGCATGGTGAACCAAATTTTATTAGCCCTGTGTTAAGTGCAACTGAAAGTTCGGCTATTGATACATCTTCAGTTTCTCCTGAACGAAGACTTATTATAGAATTAAATCCCCATTTTGCAGCAAGCTGAATGGTGTTAATAGTTTCAGTTAAAGTACCTATTTGATTTGGTTTTATAATAATACTATTAGCTGCTCCTTCCATTATTCCTTTGGCTAAACGACTTGTATTTGTAACAAATAAATCGTCTCCTGCCAGTTGAATATCGTTTCCTATTACTTTGTTTAAGGCAGTCCAGTTAGCCCAATCATCTTGGTCGAGAGGGTCTTCAATAGAAATTACAGGATATTTTTTAATTAATTTAACCCAGTAATTAATCATTTGCTGACTATCAAATTTCTTACTGCCTTTTGATAAATAGTAAACTTTTTCTTTATTGTTATAAAATTCGCTTGCAGCAGCATCAATTGCTATATAAACATCTTTTCCGGCTTTGAACCCTGCTTTTTCTATAGCTTTAATTATAAGTTCAATAGCCTCTTCGTTCGATTTTAAATTAGGAGTAAATCCTGCTTCATCACATACATTAACCGACAATCCTTTTTCTTTAAGTATATTTTTTAAATGATGATAAATTTCGGTACCCATTCTAAAAGCATCTGAAAAAGTATCTGCATTAATTGGCATGAGCATAAATTCCAGAAAATCAACTTTATTATCTGCATTAACGCCTCCATTAATAATATTCATCATTGGAATAGGCATTGTGGTTGCGTAAACCCCACCAATATATCTATATAATGATTGTCCGGTTGTGTGTGCAGCAGCTTTTGCAACTGCCATTGAAACTGCAAGAATTGCATTAGCACCAATATTAGATTTGTTATCGGTACCATCAATACTGATCATTGCTTGGTCAATTGTAACTTGTTCGGTTATGTATAATCCTTTAAGTTCATCATTAAGCACTTTGTTAATGTTATATACTGCTTTAGAAACACCTTTTCCCAGATATCTTCCTTTATCATTATCACGTAACTCAACAGCTTCGTATTTTCCGGTAGTAGTTCCCGATGGAACGCTCGATCTTCCAATAACACCTCTATCGGTAATTACATCAACTTCGACAGTTGGTATTCCTTTAGAATCAAGTATTTGACGTGCAAATATTTTAGAAATTAAACCCATAAACGATTTAGGATTTAGAATTAAGGAATTACGATTTATTTTTGTAAAGTTAATTATTTGATTAAAAATAAACAAATAAAAAAAAGGATAATGCTTTGCGTTATCCTTCTTTTTATATAATATTTATAAATTTATTCAGATACTTCAGATGTTTTATCTTCTGTATTATCTATATTTTCGGACTTTGGAGTTTTTGGTGTTTTTGTTTTTTTAGTATTAACTTCACCTTGGGTTTTCTTTTTAGAAGCACCACGACGAGTTCTTGTTGCTTTTTGTTTAGTTTCAGTTTTAGCTGCTAGCATGTTTTCGTTATAATCAACTAATTCTAATCTACAAAGTTCAGCATTATCGCCTTTACGATTGGCAATACGTAAAATTCGTGTATAACCTCCGGGGCGTTGTGCTACCTTTACAGCAATATCTCGAAAAAGCTCAGATACTGCAAATTTATCACTAATGTAACTAAATACAAGCCGTCTGTTATGAGTAGAATCTTCTTTAGAACGTGATATTAATGGTTCAACATACGACTTTAATGCTTTAGCTTTAGCAACAGTGGTAATAATGCCTTTATGCATAATTAATGAAGCTGCCATGTTTGCTAAAAGTGCTTCGCGATGAGAGCTTGTTCTACTTAAATGATTAAAATTCTTTCTATGTCTCATTGATAATTTATTATTGAATATTGTTTAAAAAAGTTCATGGTTCAAAAAAGTTTAAAGTTTCGAGTTTTTAGTTTACTGTTTCATTGTTATTATTGCTTCATTGCTTCATTGTTCAAAAAATGTTCATTGTTCTATGTTCAAAAAGTTCAAAAATGTTCATTGTTCTACGTTCATTGTTCACTATTTACTTCATACTGTTTACTTCATACTGCACCGTTCATTGTTCACTGTTCACTGCTGACTGCCGACTGTGGACTGCCTACTGTTCTATTGCATTTCTATCAATTTCTACTTATTTCTGTTTTTTATTTCAATTTTTCGTTCATTGTACTTTGTAATAATACTTTGTACGTTGTACTTTTTAATCTTTATCTAATTTATATTTTGTTATATCCATTCCAAAACTTAAATTCATATTTGCTAATAGTTCGTCTAATTCGGTAAGTGATTTTTTACCAAAGTTGCGGAATTTAAGTAAATCGGTTCGATTAAAAACTACTAGTTCTCCGAGAGTTTCAACATCAGCAGCTTTTAAGCAATTAAGAGCTCTAACGGATAGGTCGAGGTCAATAAGTTTATTTTTAAGTAACTGACGCATGTGAAGTATTTCTTCGTCAAATTCTTCATTCTCAGGTTTTTCGTCGGTATCGAAAGTTATTTTTTCGTCGGAGAATAACATGAAATGGTAAATAAGAATTTTTGCTGCTTCTTTAAGTGCATCAATAGGTGCTATTGAACCATCGGTAAAAATTTCGATAATCAGTTTTTCGAAATCAGTTTTTTGTTCAACACGAATATTTTCAATTGAGTATTTAACATTTTTAATTGGAGTGTAAATAGAACTGATTGGAATTATTCCGATTTCCTGGTCTGAAGTTTTATTTTCTTCGGCAGGCACATAACCTCTACCTTTATTAACATTTAATGCAAGATGTAGCTTTACATTTGGTTCCATGTTACAAATTACGAGGTCGGGGTTAAGAATTTTAAAACCAGTTAAAAACCTGCTTATATCACCTGATTTAAAAGTTTCCTGGCCAGTAATCGAAATTGTTACTTTTTCACTTTCTACATCGCTAAGTTCTCTTTTGAAACGTACTTGTTTTAAGTTAAGAACAATTTCAGTAACGTCTTCAACAACACCTTTAATAGTAGAGAATTCATGTTCAACTCCTTCAATTTTCATATTGTTAATTGCAAAACCTTCAAGTGAAGAAAGAAGTACTCTACGTAAAGCATTCCCAGTGGTTAATCCATACCCAGGTTCCAACGGACGGAATTCGAATTTTCCATAAGTGTCGGTTGACTCGAGCATTACAACTCTATCGGGTTTTTGAAAAGCTAATATTGACATATTTTAATTTAGGATTTAGGATTTACGATTTATAAATTTATTATTGAATATTGTTCTATGTTTATTGTATTAGGTTCATAATACTTTGTACCTTATTCACATTGTTTATTATTTAGAATATAATTCGACTATAAGTTGTTCTTTAATATTTTCGGGTATATCTGAACGTTCAGGAACTGTTATAAATTTACCGGATTGAGTATCATTTTCCCATTCAAGCCAAGGATATTTTCTAGTTTTTGAATTTGAGAGAGAGTTAGTTATTACTTCTAAAGTTTTAGATTTTTCTCTTACTGAAATAACGTCTCCGTGTTTTATTTGAAATGAAGGGATGCTTGTAACTTTACTATTTACAGTAATATGGCGGTGCGATACAAGTTGTCGAGCTGCATCTCGGGTTGGAGCAATTCCTAATCTAAATACTGTATTATCAAGTCTTGATTCTAAAAGTTGTAATAAAATTTCGCCAGTAATTCCTTTTTTACGTTGAGCTTGATCAAAATATCTGCGAAATTGTCTTTCAAGAATTCCATAAGTATATTTTGCCTTTTGTTTCTCTTTTAATTGAGTGCCGTATTCAGATGTTTTACGACGTCTGTTAAGCCCATGAATTCCAGGTAAATAATTTTTTCTTTCGAAAACTTTATCGGGTCCGTATATTTGTTCACCAAATTTTCTTGCAATACGTGTTTTTGGTCCTGTATATCTTGCCATATTTTTATTAAGGATTTATGATTAAGGATTTATGATTAAGGATTTATGATTGGATTTACGATTTTTATTGATAAATTAAACTCTTCTTCTTTTAGGTGGTCTGCAACCATTATGAGGTAAAGATGTAACGTCAACAATTTCGGTTACTTCAATACCAACAGTCGAAATAGAACGAATAGCAGACTCGCGTCCTGCTCCAGGTCCTTTAACATAAGCTTTTACTTTTCTCAAACCTAAATCGAATGCAGTTTGAGCGCAATCGGCAGCGGCAACTTGAGCTGCATAAGGAGTATTCTTTTTAGAACCTCTGAATCCTTTTCTGCCTGCCGACGACCACGAAATTACTTCGCCATCAGAATTAGTAATAGTAATAATTATATTGTTAAATGAAGAATGAACATGTGCTTGTCCCATTGCTTCAACTTTAACATTTCTTTTACGAACTACTTTTGTTGTTTTTTTTGCCATTTTTTTTATGGTTATTTATTTTTAGTTTCGGGTTTAGGGTTTTTAGTTTTATAAACCAAAAACCCTAAACATAAAACTTGAAGTTTTTAATTATTTTTATAACATAATTCGCTTAATAACTTTTTTTTTATTTAGTGGCTTTTTTCTTGTTAGCTACTGTTTTTTTCTTTCCTCTACGGGTACGGGCATTTGTACGAGTGCGTTGTCCTCTAACTGGTAATCCTGCTCTATGACGAATACCTCTGTAACAACCAATATCCATTAATCGTTTTATACTCATTTGAGTTTCGGAGCGAAGCTCGCCTTCAATTTTAAAATTATCTGAAATGATACTTCTAATTTTTGAAACTTGGTCGTCGTTCCATTTTTCAACATGAATATTTACATCTATTCCTGCTTTTTTTAGGATTTTTTGAGCATTACTGCGTCCTATACCATAAATATAGGTTAATGCAATTTCGCCTCTTTTTTTGTCAGGGATATCTACTCCTGCGATACGTGCCATATTTTTATTTAGGATTTATGATTTACGATTTATGATTTAATATTGTTTAAACAAAGTTACAAAGTTAAGTATTTATCCTTGACGTTGTTTAAATTTAGGATTTTTTTTATTAATTACATAAAGTCGTCCTTTTCTGCGGACGATTTTACATTCCGGGCTGCGTTTTTTAACAGATGTTCGAACTTTCATATTATTTTTATTTCAAATTATTTATAACGAAAACTTATTCTACCTTTAGTTAAATCATAAGGCGACATCTCGACTCTTACTTTATCACCTGGAAGAATTTTAATATAATGCATTCTCATTTTTCCAGATATATGAGCAGTAATTACATGTCCGTTTTGCAACTGAACGCGAAACATAGCATTCGATAATGCTTCTATTATTGTACCATCTTGCTCAATTGAGGGCTGTTTAGCCATATTTTTATTTATGATTTACGATTTTAGATTTACGATTTTATTTATTTCTCCAAACTATTTCTATTTATAAAAAAGTTCAAAAAGTTTATTGTTCTACGTTCATTGTTTAAAAAAGTTTACAGTTTCGAGTTTATGGTT
>MENF01000187.1:0-55956 GCA_001769035.1 Bacteroidetes bacterium GWA2_32_17 | reverse complement strand
TTGAAAACCTGAAACTTCAAACTATCTTTTTATGTTTATTGTTTTAACTTCCCACTTTTTACTTTATCAAGTTATTTGTTATTAAGTTATTTAGTTATTGGTTATTAACTTAATAATTATTAACTCAATAACCTATAATTCAATTTATTTCTATCTATTTCAATCTTGTTTTATCAATCATTTCAATCTTTTTTATCAATCTATTTCAATCTATTTCTGTTTAATTATTATTCTTTTCTATATAATCAAATGTCGTTAATATTTCGGTCTTTCCTTTTCGTACTGCAACTGTGTGTTCAAAATGGGCAGAAGGTTTTTCATCTCTTGTTGAAATAGTCCAACCATCTTTCCATTGTTTAATTTCTTTTTTACCCATATTAACCATTGGTTCAATTGCAATTACTAGACCCTGACGAATTTGTAATCCTCTGCCTTTTTTTCCGTAATTAGGAACTTCTGGTTCTTCATGTAAGTTTTTACCTATTCCATGACCAATTAGCTCTCTAACTACTGAATAACCATTACTTTCGGCATGATGTTGAATGGTACTTCCAATATCTCCTATTCTATTACCTTCAACAGCTTGTCCTATTCCTTTATACAGAGCTTCTTTGGTAATTTTAAGTAATAATTTTTTTTCGGAACTTACAGCACCGGCTTCGAATGTATAAGCCGTATCGCTATGAAATCCATTTAAAATTAAACCTCCATCAACCGAAACTATATCACCATCTTTTATTTCATAATCTGATGGGATTCCGTGTACTACTTTATCATTTATAGAAATGCAAAGTGCATTTGGAAAACCATGGTAACCTTTAAAAGATGGTATTCCACCATTATTGAGAATAAATTCTTCAGCTTTTTTGTCAATTTCAATTGTTTTTACTCCTGGTACAATAAATTGTTTAATGTAACCAAAAGTTTTTGAAAGCAATTGACAACTTTGCTTAATTAGTTCAATCTCTTCGTCAGTTTTATATAAGACCATCAAAGAACGTTTTTTAACTACATTGCAGCAGCTCCAGATGCACGACCTTTAATACGACCAGATTTCATTAATCCATCGTAATGACGCATAAGGAGATGACTTTCAATTTGTTGTAAAGTATCTAATACTACACCTACCAAAATCAATAAAGAAGTTCCACCATAAAATTGTGCGAACTGATTATTAACTCCTGTTAATCCTGCAAATGCAGGCATTATAGCAATAAATGCAAGAAAAATAGAACCGGGTAGTGTTATTTTAGACATAATAGAATCTATAAACTCTGAAGTTTTTTTACCGGGTTTAACACCTGGAATAAAACCTCCGTTTTTTTTCATATCATCAGCCATTTGAACAGGATTCATAATAATAGCTGTATAAAAATATGTAAACACAATTATTAATAATGCAAATGTAAAATTGTACCAAAAACTTGTATATCTAGTAAATGCAGCGGCAAAACCAGAACCTGAATCGGTAAAACCGGCTATCATGGTTGGAATAAACATAAGTGCCTGAGCAAAAATAATTGGCATAACTCCAGCAGCATTAACTTTTAGAGGAATATACTGGCGAACTCCACCGTATTGTTTATTTCCTACAATTCTTTTAGCATATTGAACTGGTATTCTGCGTGTTCCCTGAACTAAAAGAATGCTGCCCGCAATTACTAATAAAAACATAATTACTTCAACTAATAATATTACCAATCCACCACCACCTTCTATACGTGATGCAAATTCAGCTCCGAATGCAAAAGGCAAACGTGCTATAATACCAATCATAATTATTAATGAAATACCGTTTCCAATACCTTTATCTGTAATTTTTTCGCCAAGCCACATTACAAAAATTGTTCCTGCTGTAAGTATTAGTATTGAGGATATTGTGAAGAAATTTCCTGTTAAAACAAAAGCTTCAACAGGTAATTGAGCATGTAGATTAGTTAAATAACTTGGAGCTTGAAGTAAAAGAATAAGAACTGTTAAATAACGGGTAATTTGTGTTATCTTTTTACGACCGCTTTCACCTTCTTTTTGCAATCTTTGGAAATAAGGAACTGCAATTCCCATTAATTGAATAACTATAGATGCGGAAATATAAGGCATAATACCAAGTGCAAAAATTGAAGCATTAGAAAATGCACCTCCCGAAAACATATCAAGTAAGCCAAGAATTCCTTCAGAAGTTTGTTGTTTTAAATTATCTAATTGATTAGGATCAATACCGGGTAATACGACAAAAGAACCAAGTCTATAAATAAGTAAAATACCTAAAGTATAAAGGATTCGGGAACGAAGTTCTTCAATTTTATAAATATTTTTTATGGTTTCGATTAATCTTTTCATTAATAAAATCTTATAGTTTAATTACTGTACCTTCTAATGATTCAATAGCTTTTTGAGCGGTAGCACTAAATGCGTGTGCTTTAACTTCAACTTTTTTTGTTAATGTACCAACACCAAGAATTTTCACGAGACAATTTTTAGGAATCATTCCATATTCGTATAATATATCCGGGTCAATTGAGCTTAAATTTTGTTCTTCGGCAAGACGTTGAATATCTTTAATATTAACAGCTTTGTATTCTATTCTATTAATATTTTTAAATCCAAATTTAGGTGAGGTTCTTTGAATAGGCATTTGTCCGCCTTCAAATCCGCGTTTACGAGAGTAGCCAGAACGTGATTTTGCTCCTTTGTTACCACGAGTAGATGTTCCACCTTTACCAGAACCTTGTCCACGTCCTAATCTTTTTTTCTCGTTTTTTATTGAGCCTTCTGCTGGTTTTAAATTACTTAAATCCATAATTCCTTTATTTTTTAAGTTTTTGGTTTTTGGTTTGGAGTTTTTAGTTTATGGTTATCAAAAACCCGAAACCCGAAACTTCAAACCTAAAACTTCAAACTATCTGTTTATATTTAAATTTCATTCCTTTTTTATTTGTTTATAGTTTGGAGTTCTTAATGTTTGAGATTGTTAAAAACTTCAAACCAGAAACTAAAAACTATTTGCTCATCTATTTCGATTTTTCGAATTTTACTAAATGATGTACTTTATTTACCATACCTAAAATTTGTGGTGTTGCATCGTGCTCAACAGTATGATGCATTTTTTTTAGTCCCAAAGCATCAAGAGTTTTTCTTTGTCTTTGAGTACAGCCATTTCTGCTTCCTGTTTGAGTAACTTTAATTTTTGTCATTTTATTATCCATTAAATACTTTATCCATTGAAATGCCTCTTTGATTAGAAACAGTATAAGCATCACGCAACTCGAGTAATGCAGCCATTGTAGCTTTTACAAGATTATGTGGATTTGAACTACCTTTTGATTTTGCAAGTACATTTTTAATTCCAACGCTTTCTAATACTGCACGCATAGCACCACCAGCTTTAACTCCCGTACCACCTGATGCTGGTTTTAAAAATACTTGTGCACCGCCATATTTTGATACTTGTTCGTGAGGAATTGTTCCTTTAAAAATAGGCACTTTAATAAGGTTTTTCTTTGCGTCTTCAACACCTTTTGCAATGGCAGTAGTTACTTCGTTAGCTTTACCTAAACCATAACCGACTATACCATTTTCATTTCCAACAACTACAATAGCTGCAAAGCTAAAATGACGTCCACCTTTTGTAACTTTAGTAACCCTATTAATGGACACAAGGCGGTCTTTTAAATCGAGGTCGGTTGTTTTTACTTTTCTAATGCTTAATGACATATTATGATTTAGGATTTAGGATTTAGGATTTAGGATTTATGATTTATTATTGAATATTTATTATTGTTTAAAAAAGTTCATTGTTCAAAAAAGTTTAAAGTTTAATGTTTCGAGTTTATGGTTCGTGGTCATACAGTTGTCATTCATGGTCATACGGTTGTTATATATGAGCATACAATTGAGTGACCATTGTTTGACCATTGTTTGACTATTGTGTGACCATTGTTAATATTGTTCATTATTCTTTGTTTCATTGTTATTTAACCATTTAGCAATTTGAGCATTCATTATTTATCGTTTAATTTATTTCTATTTTTTTTAAAATTTAAGTCCACTTTCTCTTGCTGCGTCGGCTAATGCTTTTACTCTGCCATGATACAGATAACCATTCCGGTCAAAAACTACGACTGAAACCCCAGCTTCAGTAGCACGTTTAGCAATTAATTTTCCAACCATTTTTGCAATTTCAGTTTTATTTGCTTTATTCTCACTTATTTCTTTTACAAGCGATGATGCTGCAACAATGGTTTTTTTATTTACATCATCAATTATTTGTACAGAAATTTGTTTGTTACTCCTAAAAACTGATAATCTTGGAGTTTCAGCAGTACCAGAAATTTTTTTCCGGATACGCATTTTTATTTTTGTTCTACGTTCTAATTTATTTTGTGCCATTTTACGATTTAGGATTTAGGATTTAACATTTTATCAATTATTTAGCAGCAGCTGATTTACCTGCTTTTTTACGTAATTTTTCGCCTACAAATTTAATTCCTTTACCTTTGTATGGTTCAGGTTTACGTAATGAGCGAATTTTTGCTGCAACCTGTCCAAGCAATTGTTTATCAAAACTTTTTAAGGTTATTACCGGATTTGCTCTACGGTCGGTAACTGCTGTCACAGTGACTTCTTTAGGTATTTCAAAAACAATTTCATGTGAATAACCAAGTGTAAGATTTAATAATTGACCATTTGCTTCGGCTTTATACCCTACTCCAACTACTTCCTGATTAATAGTAAATCCTTTTGATACACCAACAACCATATTATGAATTAATGCTCTGTATAATCCATGCAATGCTTTATGTGCCTTTTGTTCAGATGGTCTTTCAATAACTAAAACATTATCAGTAATATTAATTTTAAATTCTTTATTAACAACTTGTTTAAGTTCTCCAAGAGGACCTTTAACAACAACCTCACCATCGTTAATGATTAATTTAACGCCTGAAGGTATATTAATGGGTAATTTTCCAATTCTTGACATTTTCTTTTCTTTTAATAAATGTAACATAAAACTTCACCGCCAACTTTGCGAACTTTAGCTTCTTTGTCGGTAATTACTCCTTGTGGGGTTGACAAAACAGCTATTCCAAGTCCGTTTAATATGCGAGGTAATTCTTCAACTCCAACATATTTACGATGTCCGGGACGGCTAACTCTTTCAATTTTTTTAATAGCCGGTTTACGAGTTTCGGGGTCATATTTAAGGGCAATCTTAATTATTCCCTGATATTTATCTTCTTCAAATTTATAATTAAGGATATAACCTTTTTCAAAAAGAACTTTGGTTATTTCTTTTTTTATATTTGAAGCTGGTATTTCAACAACTCTATGTTGAGCCATTACAGCATTTCTAACTCGTGTAAGATAATCTGATATAGGATCGGTCATTTGATTTATTATTTATTATTGAATATTGTTTATTGTTCAAAAAAGTTTAAAGTTTAATGTTTCGAGTTTATGGTTCGTGGTCATACAGTTGTCATTCATGGTCATACGGTTGTTATATGTGAGCATACAATTGAGTGACCATTGTTTGACTATTGTGTGACCATTGTTAATATTGTTCATTTTCTTTCTGTTTATTTTAACTTTTCACTTCTCACTTTATTAAGTTGTTAAGTTATTTGTTATTAAGTTATTATGTTATTTCTACCTATTTCTACTTATTTCAATTTATTTCTATTTCTATTTATTGTTTTACTTCAAACTATTTATTTTTTATTATTACCAACTTGCTTTTTTAACACCTGGAATTAAACCCATGGAAGCCATTTCGCGAAATGTAATACGGCTAAGTCCGAAAGTGCGAATATACCCTTTTGGGCGTCCAGTAATACTACAACGATTATGCAGCCGAACTTTAGAAGAATTTTTCGGAAGTTTTTGAAGTCCGATATAATCTTTTTCAGCTTTTAATTTAGCTCTTTTAGGCTCATATTGGTCGTACAACCTTTTCCGCTTTATTTCGCGGGCTTTCATTGATTCTTTTGCCATAATTAATTCTTTTTATTGTTTTTAAAAGGCATTCCAAATTCTTTTAAAAGTGAAAATGCTTCATTATCTGTTTTAGCGGAAGTAACAAAAGTTATTTCCATACCTTTCATTTTTGATATTTTATCAATTTCTATTTCGGGAAAAATAATTTGTTCAGTTATTCCTAATGAATAATTTCCCTGACCGTCAAACTTATGTTCAATACCTCTAAAATCACGAATACGTGGGAGAGAAATACTAATTAATCTTTCGAGAAATTCGTACATTTTATTGCGCCGTAAAGTAACTTTTATACCTATAGGCATTCCTTTACGAAGTTTAAAATTTGAAATATCTTTTTTAGAATAAGTTGTGATTGGTTTTTGACCGGAGATTGATGTTATTTCGTTAACAGCTACATCAATTAATTTTTTATCTGCAATAGCATCACCTATACCTTGGTTAATAATAATTTTTTTTAATTTAGGTACTTGCATTACATTTTTATACTTATGCTCTTTTAAAAGAGCTGGTATAATTTCGCTACGATATTTCTTTTTTAAGGTTGGTATATATTCCATTATTTAATCTCCTCTCCTGTTTTTTTTGAGTAACGTACAAGTTTATTGTTGTCGTTTAATTTTTTCCCAACTCTTGTAGGTTTACCTGTTGATGCGTCAACTAACATTATGTTTGATATATGAATTGAGGCTTCTTTTTTAAGAATACCTCCCTTTGGACTTTTTGTGTTTGGTTTAGTATGTTTCGAAATAAGATTTACTCCTTCTACAATTGCTGTATCTTTTTCGCGGTTAATACTTAAAACACGTCCTTGTTGGTTTTTGGATTCGCCAGTAATTACAATTACTGTATCTCCTTTTTTAATATTATATTTCTTTATCATAATTTTAATTTTCAAAATTATATTACTTCAGGAGCTAATGACACAATTTTCATGTATTGTTTTTCGCGTAGTTCACGGGCAACTGGTCCAAATATACGGGTACCTCTTAATTCATCAGTTTCATTTAATAAAACAACAGCGTTATCATCGAATCTGATATAAGAACCGTCAGGTCTTCTAATTTCTTTGTTGGTTCTAACAACAACAGCTTTAGAAACTGAACCTTTTTTAACTTCTGATGATGGAATTGCAGTTTTAACAGCTACTACTATTTTATCGCCAACAGATGCGTATCTTCTTCCTGTACCTCCAAGTACACGAATACAAAGAACTTCTTTTGCTCCGCTATTATCGGCTACTATTAATCTTGTTTCTTGTTGTATCATCTTTTAAAAGTTTTTTAGTTTCAAGTTTCGGGTTTCAAGTTTCGGGTTTCAAGTTTCGGGTTTCAAAACCATAAACTAAAAACTCTAAACCATAAACTCTAAACTTTTTATTATTTAGCTCTTTCTATTATTTCCACTAATCTCCAACATTTAGTTTTACTAAGTGGTCGGGTTTCCATTATACGAACTTTATCACCAATATTACTTTCGTTTTTTTCGTCGTGTACGTAGTATTTGGTGGTTTTGTTAATAAATTTTCCGTATTTAGGATGTTTTACTTTTCTTTTTTCGGTAACAACAACAGATTTATCCATTTTGCTACTTTTAACAATCCCAACACGTTCTTTTCTAAAATTTCTTGTTTCCATTGATGTAGGATATTATTTATTTAATTCTTTTGTTTCGCGTGAATGAAGTTCGGTGATTAATTTTGCAATTATTCTACGTGTACTTCTTAATTTCAATGGGTTATCCATTGGTGAAATATGATGATTTAATTTCATTTTTACGAGCATACTTTTTTCGTCTTCAATACGCTCTTTAATTTCTTTTGTTGATAATTCTCTTACTTCAGCAGTTTTCATCTGTTAATATTTTATATTATGTTTTTATTCATTATTTTATTGGTTTATAGTTTTTAGATTAAGGTTGTTAAAAACCTTCAAACCAGAAACTTCAAACTATCTGTTTATATTTTGTTCTTATTTATTTGCTTTTATAACTTTTTATATTATGTTTTCTACAAAGTCTCTTCTGACAATAAATTTTGTATTTACTGGTAATTTTTGAGCAGCGAGTCGTAATGCTTCTTTAGCAATAACTAACGAAACGCCATCTACTTCAATAATAATTCTACCGGGAGTAATAGGTGCAACAAAACCTTCTGGTGCTCCTTTCCCTTTACCCATACGTACTTCGGCAGGTTTTTTAGTGATAGGTTTATCGGGAAATATTCTAATCCAAATTTGACCTTCACGTTTCATATAACGTGTAACAGCCTGACGTGCAGCTTCAATTTGACGGCTGGTAATCCATTCCTGTTCTAACGATTTTATACCAAAAGAGCCAAATGCAAGTTGATTTCCACGCTGTGCATTTCCTTTCATGCGGCCTTTTTGCTGCCTTCTGAATTTGGTTTTTTTAGGTTGTAACATTATTAAATTATTTTATATTTTTTATAGTTTCTGGTTTCGGGTTTTTAGTTCGTGGTTAAACCCGAAACTATAAACTTTATTAGTTTCTTCTTCTTTTTGCAAATCCTTTTGGTTTTGCTTTTGATGTTTTTGCTTCAATGTTAGGGCTTAAATCGCGTTTACCGTAAATTTCGCCTTTGCAAATCCAAACTTTTACTCCAATTTTTCCTACTTTTGTATCGGCTTCACCAAGTGCAAAATCAATATCAGCTCTAAAAGTATGCAATGGAATTCTTCCTTCTTTAAAATACTCTCTACGAGCCATTTCTGCACCATTTATTCTACCCGAAATACCAATTTTTATACCTTCGGCACCCATTCTTATTGCCGATGCCATTGCCATTTTTACTGCACGGCGATGCGAAATTTTACCTTCTAACTGATGTGCTACATTATTTGCCACAAGCATTGCATCAAGTTCAGGTCTTTTTATTTCAAAGATATTAATTTGAACTTCTTTATTTGTAATTTTCTTTATTTCTTCTTTTAATTTGTCAACTTCCTGACCACCTTTTCCAATAATTATACCTGGACGAGCTGTGTTTACTGTAATTGTAATAAGTTTAAGGGTACGTTCAATAACTATTTTTGAAACGCTTGCTTTAGCTAAACGAGCGCTTAAATATTTTCTTATTTTATTGTCTTCAACAATTTTATCAGCATAGTTTCTTCCACCATACCAGTTTGAATCCCAACCATTGATGATTCCAAGTCTATTACTAATCGGATTGATTTTATTTCCCATTAAGCTTCTATATTTTTAGTTTCATTAATATTAGAACCAAGAATAATTGTAATATGATTCGACCTTTTAAGAATTCTATTTGCTCTTCCTTGAGGAGCCGGACGTAATCTTTTTAAAGTAGTAGCAGAATCAACAAATATTTCTTTTACAAATAAATTGCTATCTTCAATACGAATACCTTCATTTTTCTTTTGCCAATTTGATATTGCAGAAAGTAAAAGTTTCTCAAGTGTTTTTGAAGGTTGTTTTTCAGAATATTTAAGTATATCGAGAGCTTTTTTTACTTCAATTCCTCTAACATTGTCGGCAACCAACCTCATTTTACGAGGCGATGTTGAACAACTGTTAAGCCGAGCAAAAGATATTTGCTTTTTTTCTTCTTTTAATATTTCGGCACGTAGTCTTTTTCTGGCACCCATTATTATTTATGATTTACGATTAATGATTTACGATTTATTATTTTTGAATTATTTATTTTGAATGACCTCTATATGTGCGTGTTGGCGCAAATTCTCCTAATTTATGTCCTACCATATTTTCTGTAATATAAACAGGAATAAATTTGTTCCCATTATGAACTGCAATAGTTAAACCAACAAAATCGGGTGATATAACAGAAGCTCTTGACCATGTTTTAATTGGTTGATGTTTTCCGGATGCCGACATTTTTTCAACCTTCTTTTGAAGTTTAAAATATATATATGGACCTTTTTTTATGGATCGACTCATAACAATTTAGTTAATTATTTTTTTCTACGTTCAATGATTAATTTATTTGAAGCATTTTTTGGTTTACGTGTTTTGTATCCTCTTGAAGGAATACCTTTACGTGAACGAGGAAGCCCTCCTGATGCTTTTCCTTCTCCACCGCCCATTGGATGGTCAACAGGGTTCATAGAAACACCACGATTTCTTGGTCTGCGACCTAACCAGCGTGAGCGACCTGCTTTCCCTGATATTTCGAGAAAATGGTCGGGGTTAGATGTCATTCCAATTGTAGCTCTGCATGTAACAAGAATTTTCCTTATTTCACCAGAAGGCATTTTTATAATTGCATGACGACCTTCGCGAGATACTAATGTTGCGTAATTTCCTGCGCTTCTTGCAATTGCAGCACCCTGATTTGGATAAAGCTCAATGTTATGAATATTTGTTCCTAAGGGAATATCTGAAAGACATAATGTATTACCAATTTCAGGTGCAATATCTTTTCCTGATATTACTTGTTGTCCGACTTTAATTCCATTTGGTGCAATAATGTATCTTTTTTCACCATCGGCATAATAAAGTAATGCTATACGTGCACTTCGGGTTGGGTCGTATTCAACTGATTTTACAGTTGCAGGAATGCCATCTTTATCGCGTAAAAAATCAATAATACGCATTTTCTTTTTATGACCACCACCAATATAACGCATGGTCATTTTACCTGAATTATTTCTACCTCCGGAATTTTTAACAGGTACTAGTAATGATTTTTCGGGAGTACTTGAAGTAATTTCTTCAAAAGTACTTATTACCTTTTTTCGTTGACCTGGTGTTACAGGTTTAAATTTTTTAACAGCCATTTTCGTTAAATATTGCTATAAAAATCAATTTTTTCACCTTTTGTTAAAGTAACAATTGCTTTTTTAAAAGCAACTGATTTACCACGTAACAAACCAGAACGGGTATTACGTGTTTTAGTTTTTCCACTATATTTCACAGTGTTTACAGATTCTACAGTTACACCATATAGTTTTTCTACTGCTTTTCTAACTTGAAGTTTATTTGCAACAGTAGAAACCATAAAGCCATATTTCCCAAGCGAGTCGCCTTGGCGATTCATCTTTTCTGTAACTATTGGTCTAATTATTATGTCCATTTCTCTATTTTATTTAAGCAAATTATTCTCTAAAACCGCAAGTGAACTCTCTACAAAGACTAAAGCTGATGCCCTTACAATATCATAAGTAGTTAATTCCGAAACACTTATAACTTTCGAACCTTTTAAATTTCGAGATGACAAATATACGTTTTTCTTTTGATTAGCCAACACTATTAAAGATTTTTTATTATTAATTTTTAAATTATTTCGTAAATCAATAATATTCTTTGTTTTAGGTTGTTCAAAATCGAAATCTTCTAAAATAATTATGTTGTTATTTTTTGCTTTTGTAGTAAGAGCCGATTTTTTTGCAAGTTGTTTTACTTTTTTATTTAGTTTTATAGTATAATCGCGAGGTTGAGGTCCAAAAGCACGTCCACCACCAACAATAGTAGGTGATTTTATACTACCGGCACGTGCACCTCCGGTTCCTTTTTGTTTTTTAATTTTTTTAGTGCTTCCACTAATTTCACTTCTTTGTTTTGATTTATGTGTTCCTTGACGATTATTTGCCATAAATTGCTTTACATCTAAATAAATGGCATGGTCGTTTAACTCGATTCCGAAGATTGCATCATTAAGAGCTATCTTTCTTCCAGAATCTGTTCCTGTGATATTTAATACTGATAGTTCCATTATTTCTCTACTATTATATATGAACCATTAGACCCGGGAACCGAGCCTTTAACTACTAAAATATTTTGTTCGGCTATGAGCTTTACAATTTCGAGGTTTATTTGTTTTACTCTGCATGAACCCATGTGCCCTCCCATTCTCATCCCTTTAAGTACTCTTGATGGAAATGAACTTGCCCCAAGCGAACCTGGATGTCTTAATCTATCCGACTGTCCGTGAGTAGTACCTCCAATTCCTGCAAAACCATAACGTTTAACAACTCCTTGAAATCCTTTACCTTTTGTAATACCTACAACATCTACAAAATTATCTTCTTTATAAATTTCGGCAGTAAGTATATCGCCAAGTTTTATTGTTGAAACATCAAATTTTTTAAATTCTCTAACTATTCTTTTAGGAGTAGTATTAGAATTTTTAAAATGCCCCAGTAATGGTTTTGGAGTATTTTTCTCTTTTCTTTCGTCGAAAGCAAGTTGAATTGCTTCGTAACCGTCTTTTTCTACGGTCTTCACCTGTGTTACTACACAGGGACCAACTTGTAAAACAGTGCATGGAATATTTTTTCCCTCGGCACTGAAAATCGAAGTCATTCCGATTTTTTTACCTATTAGTCCGGCCATTTTTTAATTTATTATTGATTATTTTATATTTACAATATTTGTTAAATTATACTTTGATTTCTACTTCTACACCACTCGGAAGTTCGAGTTTCATTAAAGCATCAATAGTTTTTGATGTTGAACTATAGATGTCTAACAATCTTTTATGTGAACTTAATTGAAACTGTTCTCTTGCTTTTTTATTTACAAAAGGCGATTTTAAAACAGTAAAAATTCTTTTGTGAGTAGGCAAAGGAATTGGTCCATTTACAACTGCGCCTGTTGATTTTACAGTCTTTACGATTTTTTCGGCTGACTTGTCAACCAAATTATGGTCGTAAGATTTTAATTTTATTCTAATTCTTTGGCTCATATTATTGATTAATAAAAATTTGCTTTCCGGTAACTCTTTTAATTATTTCAGCAGCTAATTCAAATGGCATTTTTTGATATTGAAAAAATTCCATTGAAGATGATGCTCTGCCAGAGGTTATTGTACGTAATATTGTTACGTATCCAAACATTTCTGAAAGAGGAACTTGTGCTTTTACTATTCTCGCACCTAATTTGTTGTCCATTCCACTTATTTGACCGCGACGACGATTTAAATCGCTCATTACTTCGCCCATATATTCCTCTGGTGTAACAACTTCAATTTTCATAATTGGCTCAAGAAGTGTTGGGTTTGCATTTAAAGATGCATTACGATATGCTAAGTTTGCAGCAATTTCGAACGAAACAGCATCTGAATCAATAGGATGGAAAGCAGCATCTTTTAAAACAACTTTCAGGTTATCTAATGTGTAACCGGCAAGTGGTCCGTTATTCATTGCCATTTTAAATCCTTTTTCAACTGCTAAAACATATTCTTTAGGTAAATTGTTTCCCTTTAGTTCATTAACAAACTGTAATCCTGAAAGTCCTTTATTGTTTGGTCCAATATTAACAGTAATATCGGCAAATTTTCCTTTACCTCCAGTTTGTTTTTTAAATATTTCGTGATGTTCAACTTCGATAGTTAATGTTTCTTTATATGCTACCATCGGAACACCTTGATTTATTTGTAAATTATATTCTCTTTTTAATCTGTCAATAATTATTTCGAGATGAAGTTCACCCATTCCGTTTATTGTAGTTTGACCTGTGTTTTCATCAATTTTAACTGAAAATGTTGGGTCTTCATCGGCAAGTTTTTGAAGTGTTATAACAAGCTTTTCAATATCTGCTTGACTAACAGGTTCTATTGCTAAACTAATAACAGGTTCAGGAAAAACCATTTTTTCCAGAAAAATCGGGTGATGTTCATCGCAAAGAGTATCTCCGGTTCTCACATCTTTTAATCCAACTGCTGCACAAATATCGCCGGCTTCAATATCATCTTTGGGGTTTTGTTTATTTGCGTGCATTTGGAATAATCGTGTAAGCCGTTCTTTTTTCCCGGTACGTGCATTGTAAACCATAGCACCGGTTTTTAAAATTCCGGAATATACTCTTAAATATGTTAATCTGCCAACATACGAGTCGGTAGCTATTTTAAAAGCAAGTGCCGAAAATGGCTCGTCGTTATTAGGTTTTCGTTCAATTTGTTTTTCGTTTCGCGGGTCTATTCCTTTAACAGTTCCAATGTCTAATGGGCTTGGCAAATAGGCAATAATTCCATCAAGTAATGTTTGAATCCCTTTGTTTTTAAATGCAGCACCGCAAAACATAGGAACAATTTTCATTTTTATAGTTGCTTTGCGAATAGCATTATGAATTTCGTGAGGAGTAATAGAATTTTTATCATTCAAAAATTTCTCAAGAATATCATCATCAGCTTCAGCAAGTTTTTCTAACATATATTCGTTCCATTCTTCAACAACTTCATTCATTTCTTGTGGAACAGGAACAATATTATATGTAGAACCAAGGGTTTCATCTTCCCAAATTATAGCTTTTTTTGAAATTAAATCAACAACACCTTTAAAATTATCTTCGTTACCTATGGGCAATTGCAAAGGGATTGGATTTGCTTTGAGTTTTTTTTGAATTTGAGTTATTACTCCATAAAAATCAGCACCAGGACGGTCCATTTTATTAACGAAAGCAATTCGCGGGACATGATATTTTGTTGCTTGTCGCCAAACAGTTTCCGATTGTGGTTCGACACCACCAACAGCACAAAAAACTGCAACAGCGCCATCGAGTACTCTCAACGAACGTTCAACTTCAACAGTAAAATCAACATGTCCGGGAGTATCAATAATGTTAATTTTATAATCTTCGTTATTGTATTTCCAGAAAGTAGTTGTAGCTGCCGATGTAATTGTAATTCCTCTTTCCTGTTCCTGTACCATCCAATCCATGGTTGCAGAGCCTTCGTGAACTTCGCCCATGCGATGGTTAATACCTGTATAATATAAAACACGTTCGGTAGTAGTGGTTTTACCTGCATCAATGTGAGCCATGATGCCAATGTTTCTGGTATATTGTAAATCTTTTATCATTATTTTTCCACTATATCAAAGAACAAAATTAAAAGCGAAAGTGCGAGAAAGCTTTGTTAGCTTCAGCCATTCGGTGAATATCTTCTTTTCTTTTAAACGCTCCACCTTCGGAGTTGTATGCAGAAATTATTTCGGCAGAAAGTTTTTCGCTCATTGAACGTCCGCTACGTTTTCGTGCAAATTCAATAAGATTTTTAATACTTATAGAAATTTTACGGTCCTGACGAATTTCGGTAGGAACCTGAAAGGTTGCGCCACCAACTCTACGGCTTTTTACTTCTACTTCGGGAGTAATATTTTCCAAAGCTTTTTTCCAAAAATCAAGTGGTTCAACACCAGCTTCTTTCGATTTTTTTGTAATCAATTCAATGGCTTCGCAAAAAGATTTGTATGCAATACTTTTTTTGCCATCGTACATAAGCTCATTAACAAACCTTGTTACAAGTGTATCGTTAAATTTAGGGTCGGGTAGAGCTATACGTTTTTTAGGTTTAGACTTTCTCATTGTCTTATTATATTATTTTTTAACTTTTGGTCTTTTTGTTCCGTATTTTGATCTTCTTTGTTTACGTCCTTCAACGCCGGCTGTATCCAAAGCTCCGCGTATAATATGATAACGTACACCTGGTAAGTCTTTTACACGACCACCACGTATCAGAACAATTGAATGTTCCTGTAAATTATGACCTTCGCCTGGAATGTAAGCAATTACCTCTTGTCCGTTTGTGATACGAACTTTAGCAACTTTTCGCATTGCTGAGTTAGGTTTTTTAGGAGTAGTTGTATAAACACGTGTACAAACTCCACGACGTTGCGGACACGAATCAAGTGCTCTTGATTTGCTTTTTTCAACGATTTTTTTTCGGCCTTTTCTAACCAATTGTTCTACAGTCGGCATATATAATTAATTATAAAAAATTTCTAAAATGGTTTGCAAAGGTAAAACATTATTTTTTTAAAACAATAGGGTAATATAAAAAAATATATACAATTTTTTTAACAAATCATTTAAAATGTGAAATATTACATATTAAAATGTTTATAATGTATATATAATCAGATATATATCAATTTTTAAATAGAATAAAAAATATTTTTAATAAGACGATGATTAACGCTGATTGTTTATGATTTATTTTCTTTGACGATGATTGTTTATGGTTTTATTGTCTGAACCACTATTACAAGGGGGCTTGCCCCCTTGTAATGCTGGGCTTGCCCCCTTGTTAGGTTTTCTTTGTTAGAGAAAAACCAACATAGGGTATATAATCACTCGCAAGATGCGAGCGATTGCTTAGTAAAACTGCGAAAACACAATAACACTTCATTTACTCCAATATTTTATCAACCAACTCACTTTCAAAATCGAAAAAAACTTGTTTTAGCGAACTTTCGCCGTTGGTTCCATAATTTACAAAGAAAACCATTGTAATATTTCGTTCGGGAAAATAAAATAAATCGGCAACATAACCTAAATCGCGACCTGTATGTCCTATTCCGTAATTTGGTTTTTTAGTAAATTTTTTAATTATTCCCATTCCACAAAAAAAGTCATCTTTTTCTTGTGCATAAGTTTGCATTTGGTCAAGCGATGCCTGCGAAAGAATTGTTTTATCTATTAATAAAGCTTTTATAAATTTCTGTAAATCAAAAACATTTGAATAAATACCTCCATAACCATTACCACTTCCGGTAATTAAATTCGACACATTTACAATTTCACCATTGTTATATAAATCGAAATATCCTTGGGCAGCACTTGTAGGAACATCTTCCCTACCCTGATAATAAGTATCGTTCATGCCCAAAGGAGTTAAAACTTTTTCGCGTAGTAATTTCTCATGTTTTTCGCCGGTAGCTTTTTCAATACACATTGATAATAGTAATGTGTTTGTACTCGAATAATGTGCAGGGTATGGGTTATTTAGAGCATAAGATTTTTGTCCGTACACGTATTTCAATAACTCCATTTGAGTCCAGCGTTTATTTGGATTATTTAATACCGCTAAATAAAAGCCCGATGATGTTATAACATCAAATATTCCTGTTGTGTGAGTCATCAATTGTTTAATTGTTCTGCCATCTGCACCATCAATTCTGTCTAAAATACTTTTATCAATATATTTAGAAATTTTATCGTCAGCATTTATTTTGCCTTCCTCCTGAAGCTTAAATAACAATGTGCCAACAAGCAATTTAGTTATGCTTGCAGCTTTTGAAATGTGACAAGGAGTGAACTTTACTCCATTTTTAATATCGGCATAACCGCTTGCACCGACCCACGTTCCATTTGAATCGGTAACCAAAACTGAAATACCAGGCAATCCTTTTTTAATGTATTTATCAATTACACCTTTATATATATTATTTTTAGGAAGTGTAGAACTCGAATCAATAAAATTGCAATCTAATTGTTTTGTAGCTTCAATATTTTTTTTGCAACTAGTAATAATTGCTAAAAGCAAAATAACAGTTGATAAAAATAAAAAACTATTAAACGTCATTCCGAACTTGTTTCGGAATCTTTGTTTAAATGGATATATGAGATGCTGAAATAAATTCAGTATGACGGTAGATTCTGATTTTTTATTTTTCATTTTCTTTTGATTTTAAAGGAATTGAAATACCCACAAACAATGAATTAACTGGCAAAACCGGAACATAACCAGGTACAAATATTCCCTGAACAAAAGTTTTAAAAGCAAAAAACAATTTTTTACTGTCGGGTTCGTCTTTTTTCAAGTTGTAACTACCTTTAATTTCGAAGTTTACAATATATTGAGAACGACCTTTTAACGAAGATTTTTTTTCGTAAACACCTTCAGAATTTAATTTAAAAACATCGTTACCAACAAATGCCATTGCATATCCGGCACCAAGTCCTGCTCCTAAATAAAAACGCTTGTTTAATTTCCGAGAATACGAAATTGAAGGATAAATTCTTATAACAGTTTGCACAAAACGATGGTAAAAAAATCCGGCAATTATTTGAGCTTCAACAGAACTTTTTTCGTTTTTATTTAGTTTCCAACTTTTAAAGCAATCTATACCTGGATGAAACTGACTATAAAAGAGTTGTTGATATCCCAATACAGGAAACGAAGTAACATTATTCGAAAACGAAACTCCAAATCTGGTATTTTGAGAAATAGCATTTAATGCGAATGATACTATTATAAGAAGTGTAATTATTTTATATCTCATTTAATACAAATTTAAATTTGCTTCAAAAATAAATACAATTATTGTATTTCAATTTGTAAAGAAATTTTATTTTTATCTTTGATGAAAAATTAATTATGAAATTTTTAATTCTTGTTTTCCTAACTTTTTATTTTTTTTGTTCATTTTCTCAAACTCCACAAAAAGAAAAAGGCACCTTTGAAAATTACACAAACGGTTTTTACGAAAATGAAATTTTACGCGATGTTGAGCATTTTGATGAACCAGAAGTAAAAGAAAACAAAAAATATTTCAAAGTAGATTTTAGTGGACATAATTATCCAAACGACAAAAAACTTTATAAAGAAATATGGCATCAACAGCCAGTTTGTCAGGGTAACTCGGGCACTTGCTGGTGTTATGCAACAACTTCATTTATGGAAAGCGAATCTAAACGTATTTCAAATGTTGAAGTAAAATTATCGGAAATGTTTACAGTTTATTGGGAATATATTGAACGTGCAAAGGATTTTTTTAAAACACGCGGCAACACTTCTTTTTCTGAGGGCTCCGAAGCTGCTGCCATTCCACGTATTTGGGGAAAATATGGTATTGTTCCTTACGAATCTTATGAAGGAAAACCGACTGTAAGAAAATTTAATAGCCATAGAATAATGGTTGCAGAAATGACAGAATTTCTGAATAATGTTAAAACAACTAATCATTGGAATGAAGATTATGTTGTAAAAGAAATCACTTCAATTCTTAACTCTGAAATGGGTACACCACCGAAAAAAATAAAATATAACAACGTGGAATATACACCACAAACTTTTCTTTCAAATTTTTTAAAACTTAAAATGTCCGATTACTTTAATTTTATGTCAACAAACGAAAATAAGTTTTACGAAAAGCACGAATTAGTTGAAGCCGATAACTGGTGGCATTACAGCAATTATTACAATATTCCTGTTGAAGATTTTATAAAAACAATAAAATTATCGTTGCAAAATGGCTATACGGTATGTATTTGTGGTGATATTTCAGAGCCGGGTTATGATAATGAAACTCAGGTTGCCATTGTTCCATCTTTCGATATTCCAACTTCTGAAATTGATGATAATTCCCGCCAATTAAGGTTGAAAAACGGTTCTACTACCGACGATCATTGCATTCACATAGTTGGTTTTTACGAAAAAGACGGAGAAGATTGGTACCTTATTAAAGACAGCAATGGTGGTGCTTATGATGGAGATTACAAAGGTTATCGCTTTTTTCGCGAAGATTTTGTAAAACTTAAAATGATGAATATAATGATTTACAAAGAAGCAGGGAAATTAGTTTTAGATAAAATAATAAAGTAAAAAAATGGAAGACCATTTTCCTGATAAAATTTTTGTCAGACACCACTTTACTGATTTTGAAAAGTTACTTTTTGCGTTAAAGTATATTGAGGAATTAAAAAAAATATTGGATAACGCCGAACAGGAAATTTCAAGGCTAAAATCATTTTCTGAAAAAAATAAAGAATTAATGCAACAGATTAATATATTAAAAAAACTTACTAAAAAAGAAAAAATTGAAGCACATAATATCGAAGAAAATAAATTATTGAAAAATACAATTAAAAATTTACAAAATATTAATAAAAATCTTGAAAAGAATAATAGAGAGATTGTAAATGAAATTATAAGGATTAAAATGTTAAACTATAAACCATAATTATAGTGAACCGAAAAAATTTATTTAAAAAATTACTACCAGGATTTTTACCCCTTTTTGTTTTTATTGCTGCCGACGAAATTTGGGGAACAAAAACAGGGCTTATTGTAGCAATTGTTTTTGGTGTAGGTCAATTAATTTTTATTTATTTTAAAGAAAAACGCCTCGACCGTTTTACGCTTCTTGATACTGCTTTAATTGTAGTAATGGGTGGCATTTCACTATCGTTTAACAACGACATATTTTTTAAATTAAAGCCAGCTTTAATCGAAATTATTCTTTGTTTAATTTTGGGTATTTCAGTGTTCACACCTGCTAATATTATGTTTGCGATGTCGAAAAGATATATGGGTGATATGCAATTTAACAGATCTCAGGAAAAATTAATGAAACAAAGTTTGCTTTTAATGTTCATAATTTTTTCTGCTCATACTGCTTTGGTAATTTATTCTGCATTTTACATGAGTAAAGAAGCATGGGCTTTTATTAGCGGCGGCTTGTTTTACATATTGTTTGGTGTTTATGCTTTAATTGAATTTATAAGAGCAAAAATTAAGAAGAAGAGATTGCTTTCCGAAGAATGGGTTCCATTGGTTGACGAAAAAGGTAAAATTATTGGTCAGGCACCACGTTCCGAGGTTCATAAAAACAAAGATTTATTACACCCAGTTGTTCATTTGCACGTTATTAATAACAAAAAAGAAATTTATTTACAAAAACGACCAATGTTTAAAGATACTCAACCTGGTAAATGGGACACAGCTGTAGGCGGACATGTTTCTATTAACGAAACAATTGAGCAAGCATTAACTAGAGAAGTAAAAGAAGAAATTGGTATTGAATTAACTAATGCTAATACCTTTGCTCAATATGTTTGGAAATCGGATGTTGAATCGGAACTTGTTTTTTCATTTATTACTTTTAACGATGGCCCACTATTTCCCGATAAAAAAGAAGTTGACGAAGGGAAATTTTGGACAGTAAACGAAATTAAAAAAAATATTGGAAAAGGAATTTATACTCCTAACTTTGAGAATGAATTTGAGATGTTACTGAAGAAAATTTTAAATAAAAAATCGCCACAGATTCACAGATAAATACAAAGAAAAATATGATTTTAATAGCCGACTCGGGTTCAACAAAAACAGAATGGGCTTTAGTTTCAAAAAATGAAACTATAACATTCGAAACTTCGGGTATGAACCCATACTTTGTTACAACAAATGAACTTATAAAAATTCAAGAAATTATTTTAGAAAAAGTAAACAACAAAAATGTAACAAATGTTTTCTTTTTTGGTGCAGGGTGCAATTCTTCGGAGAAAAAAAATGTAATCGAAGTTTTTTTAAATAAAACATTTCCAGATTCAGAAACTGAAATTGAATCTGACTTATTAGGTGCTGCAAAAGCATTATTTGGAAAAAGCAATGGCATTGCAGTAATTCTTGGTACAGGTGCAAACTCAGGATATTTTAATGGAAATGAAATAACATTTAAAACCGAATCGCTTGGGTATATTTTAGGTGACGAAGGTAGTGGGGCATACATTGGTAAACACTTTATCACAAATTTATTGTATGGTAATTTTTCAAAAGAAATAGAAAATAACTTTAAAAATGAATTCGGAATTGGGAAAACCGAAATACTAGAAAATGTTTATCGCAAATTAAATGCAAACAAATATTTAGCATCGTTTACATATTTTATTAAGGAAAACATAAAAAACAAACAAGTAAAAGCAATTGTTGAAAACGCTTTTTATGATTTAATAACAAATCACTTGTTAAAATACCCGGATATAAAAAACAATAAAGTTGGTTTTGTTGGCTCTATTGCAAATGTTTTTAGTGAAATATTAATTGAAAAATGCAAATTTTACAATATTACAATTCAATTAATTGTGGCTAAACCAATAATGAAGTTGGTTGAATTTTATAAGTAGTGTTTGTCCATAATGTTCGATTTTTTCGTTATGCCCCAGCACGCTGCGTTACGGAGTAAACTTGTTTTGAAAACAGTAATTCATTGCAAATCGTTTGTGAAGACACAAACGAAGGCAGTGAGATTTTCAAAACTTCGCAAGCCTCAAACTCGAACATTATAGTTCAGACTCTTGATATTACAGACAAACACTAATTACTTTCATTTTAATTATTATTTTTCTTAACATTTCTCAAGTAAAAACCAGGTAACATCATCTTGAGGAAATGCATTGTCTCTTTTGTAACAGAAGCCATAATCAACTAATTTTAAATCATTGTATTTTTCGAGCATTTCGCCGGCAAAATCTCTTTTAAATAAACGTTCGCTATGACCTCTGTAATTAACAGTTACGGGTGAAGGATTGTAATATTCGCAAATTAAGATGTATTTACTACTCGAATTGTAAAGTTTTTCGTAAACATTATTGAGCATATTGGGATTAATATGAATTAGAACGCCTTTTATTAAAGAAAGAGCAAATTTCTTTTTTGGCTCATAGTCGAAAATAGAACCATTAAAAATATTTTCACTACCAATAACATTAGAAAGTTCAATTGATGCTTGTTTGTTTATTTCGATACCAAATAATTGAATTTTTGGAAATAAAAGCTTTATTGCTTTTAAATTTAATCCGATGTTTGCACCAAACTCAATCACTGAATTTATTTTTCCAATATGGTTAAATGTTTTAGAAAAAAAAATCAAATCTGAAGCTAAACACTCTTCACCTTTATTTCTTTCGATGTAACTATTTCCAAAATCTTCTGCCCAAAATTTTTCCTGTTCGGTTTTAAAATCCATATTTATTTATTATAACATTAATAAGAAGTTTTATTTTTATTAAAAAAAATTAAACCCGCAAATTTAATAAAAATATTTATTTACCCGAAAATATAAATGGCTAAAGAATATTTTTGTGGTATTTAGTATTTTAGTGGTTTTGTGGCAATTTTTAACTACTCAAAGATATAAAATAACTCACATTGGGTCAACATTTGGTACAATAATTAATGATTTGTAAGAAGGATTAGATTTTATTTGAACAATGCAAAGAGTAATAGTTTCACGTACACGTTGTAATGTGATTGATTTACTCGCTTTTATAAGTGCGTGGCGTAAATAATAATTTTGAATTTTTGAAATTATTGGTTTATCGGGACCAATTAATTGACTACCAAAATATTTTCGTAATAATGTTGTAAACTCCACTGCGGCATGTTGCACAATTTCTTCCTGTTTATGTTTAAGTACAAATTCTATTAAACGCGAAAATGGGGGATAATTATATTTAGCCCGTTCCTGTATTTGCCAGTTATATAAAGACAAATAATCATTATTTATAACAAATTTAATTACAGGATGTTGTGGCTGACTTGTTTGAATTATTACTTTTCCTTGTTCACCTTTTCTTCCTGCCCTGCCACTAACCTGAGCCATTAGCTGAAAACTTCGTTCGTTTGCTCTAAAATCGGGAAAATTTAGCATATTGTCGGCATTTAATACACCAACTAAACCAACATTGTTAAAATCTAAACCTTTTGATAACATTTGAGTGCCAACAAGAATTTGAGTTTTTCCGATTTCAAAATCTTCGATTATCTGGTCAATTTTTTTTCGGGTTCGGGCAGAATCCAAATCCATTCTTCCAATTTTATAATTCGGAAAAATAATTGATAAGTCATCTTCAACACGCTCTGTACCAAAACCTTTCATAATTACATTTTTACCACTGCAAGCATGACAAGTAGAAGGAACATTAATTGAAAAACCGCAATAATGGCAAATTAAACGATTTTCGAATTTGTGATATGTTAATTTTACATCGCAGTGGCGGCAACCAGGAATCCAACTGCAGTCGGCACATTCTAACCATGGCGAAAAACCGCGTCGGTTTTGAAATAAAATTACTTGTTTGCCAATTTCGATAGTTTGCACAATGTTTTCTAATAAAACAGGCGAAAAATGTAATTTCATTTGTTTGCGTTTATATGCTTCTTTTGTATCAACAACCTCAATTACAGGCATTTTAATATCCTGAAAACGAGTAAATAACTCTACCTTCCCAAATTTATTTGAGGATGTATTGTAATAACTTTCTATTGAGGGAGTTGCAGAGCCAAGAATTACTTTTGCACCATGCATTTTTGCAAGCATAAGGGCAGAGTCACGGGCATTATAACGAGGTGCAGGGTCGAATTGCTTATATGTATTTTCGTGTTCTTCGTCAATAATAATTAAGCCTAAATTTTTAAATGGCAAAAAAATAGACGACCTGACACCAAGTATTATTTTGAACGGATTTTTAGCATTATCATCTTGTAATACATTCAAGTATGTTTCTACTCTTTCGGCATCGCTGAACTTACTATGATAAACACCAATTAAGTTTCCAAAAACAAGCCGTAAACGATTTATTATTTGATTTGTTAACGCAATTTCGGGCAGTAAATACAGAACTTGTTTGCCTTTGCTAATATAATCGTTAATTAAATGAATATAAATTTCAGTTTTTCCGCTAGATGTAACACCATGCAAATACACGGTATCTTTTTCGGTTAATAATTCTTTAATTTTTGAATACACCGATTTTTGTAAACTGCTTAAAACAGCTATTTCTATTTTTTCAGAAGAAAAATTATTAAAGCGACTAACTTCCTTTTCAAAAACTTTTACAATTTTCTTTTTTTGAAGTTCGCGAAGTATATTAGCAGAGTTAGGAAGATTTTTAAGTAATCCTGACTTTTTAATACTGCTTTGCTGGGGAGTAAAAAGCTTAATCAATTCGGCTAATTTAAGCAGCAAATCGGCTTGTTTTGGAGCTTTTGATAAATTATTGTAAATAGTGTTAAAATGTTCTTCAGTTTCTATTTCATCGGAAATTGTAACATACTGTTCATATTTAGGAATATACCTTTCGGTAAGCGATTCCTCAACAATAATAATTTTTTTGGAAACTAAAGAGCCAATTAACGAATAAACATTTTGTTTGCCTGTTGCTTTAACAACGTCCTCAATTAATATTGAACCATGTTGTTTTAACAATTCAACTATTAAAATCTCATCATCTGATAAATCAATTTCAGTTAAAATATTATTTCCCGGTAAAATAACTGATTCACTTTCGAGTTTCAATCCTGATGGCAAAGCAGCTTTATAAACTTCACCAATAGTACACATATAATACATACATAACCATTGCCAAAATGATAGCTGTAAATGATTAACAATTGGGTCGTTATCTATTATCTGCAATATGTTTTTATATTCAAATTGAGGAACATTGTTATGAATATTACAAATAATTGCTGTATAAAGTTTTTTTTTGCCAAACTGAACAACAACGCGTTTGCCAATTTTAATGTTTGAAATTAAATTTTCGGATACTGAATAGGTAAAATATCCGGATAAAGCTAATGGTAACAATACATCAACAAAAGTGGTTTTATTTGGCATTAAATATTGTTTATTTATCAGAATATTCCAAGCCAAATACCCCGATAACAATTAAAATCATTGAAACAATTTTAATAGCTGTAATAGGTTCTTTTAACCATACTATTCCCACAACTGCCACAATAAGAGTACCAACACTTGCCCATATTGCATAAGCAATGCTGGTATCCATTCTTCTTAAAACTAAAATTAAACATCCCAATGCAAGTGCATAAAAAAACACAACAAATATATCGGGCCATAATTTTGTAAACCCATAAGATTTTTTCATAAAAACTAAAGCAATAACCTCAAAAAGAATTCCTAATGCAAGAAATAACCATTTCATATTTTTTTTTATTAATCGGGCAAATATACCTTAATTTTAATTATACTTGATATTGTTATACAGTAGTCATACATTATAATACTTTGTCATTCATTGTTATTCTGTTGTCATACATTGTTAATACATCGTCATACATTGTTTTATTGTTAAATTGTTATCATTTCATTATACATAATACTTTGTACACTGTTCTACGTTCTATGTTCTATGTTCATTGTTCTATGTTTTACTTCTAACTTTTTACTTTTCGTAATCTCTGTATGAAAGAATTTCTTTCAGATTATGAAAATCGCTGCCTTTAGGAACAAGTCTGATTTTTGTAAGCAGCGTAACTGGATCTATAAGTTCTTGAAAAGGGATACCTTTAATTTCAAACTCATCTGAAACTGAAACCATTTGTCCGAATTGTTCTTTTGAATAAAGTTTATATGCTCCATAACCAAGCATGGAACCTAAAACAATATCGTAGCTTATCGGCTCGCCTGCACGGGTTTCGTAACCTATCTGTTTGTTAACGATTTTTATTTCTTTTCCTGTCCTTTGCTTGTAAATGAAAGACACCATATCAGAAATAATTAATCCGATTTGGGCTTTGTCGAGTTTTATATTTCCATGCGAATCTACGGTTTCAGGTTTCATATCGTCTGGTAATTTTTCAACTAATCCCTCGGCTATACAAATCACACCATAAGGGCGTTTCATTTTCTGCCTAAGTTGAATAAGGTCAGCGATTTCATTAGCAATAGCATGAATGTCTATTAGTTCAGTATCAACATCTTCGGTAGAAATCATTTTTATAGCTTCTCCGGCAATTCCAGTGGCATAAGTAATCCAGCCGGATTTTCTTCCCATTAATTCAGCAATAACAAAGGCATCGGTTGACATGGCATCGGCTTCAAGATTTATAATGAGAGATTTGGCAATATTTACACAGGTCCAAAAACCAAATGTCCATGGGATACCAAAATAGTCATTGTCTATAGTTTTTGGAATATGGATAACATTGACTCCCATTATTTTAAGGAAATTGGCAGTTTTAAGAGTATCATCTCCGCCGATTGAAATTAAAGTATTAATATTCAAATAATTTAATGCGTTAATTATATTTTGCAGTTTTTGTGTTTTTTCTTTGTTGTTAAAATCTTCCATGTTTTTAATTCCTGCACCGGGGTTAGCTCGGGAAGTCTTTAGCATAATACCTTTTTCGTTGCGTATCTTTGATACTGAATAATCTATATTAACATAGTGTTCGCCTTCGATAATATTTGGAGCATTTTTATCGAATTTTTCGATAAATTCATATCCTCGGTAAAATCCTATACATGATATTTTTTTATCAAGGAAACTGAGGGCACATGCTGATATAACTGAATTAGCACTTGGAGCGGGACCTCCTGAAAAAATAATTCCGATTTTTTTTTTATTTGAGTTCATATTTATGGTTTAAAAATGTTCATTGTTTATTGTTCATTGTTTATTGTTCATTGTTTATTGTTCATTGTTTATTGTTCATTGTTTATTGTTCACTGGCAAATAGTTTGATGACAGGGTTATTTATTAAACATTAAGAATATCAATAAGTTCAAGTAATTTTGGGTTGGCTATACGATGTTGTTTAATAGTTTTGTTAAAAGTAGTATGTACAATTTCATTATTTATCATACCAACCATAATGCTTTTTTGGTCATCAAGCAGAGCATCAATGGCAGCAACACCCAACCGGGTAGCTAAGTATCTGTCAAAAGCTGTTGGGCTTCCACCTCTTTGTATATGCCCAAGTACCGAAACACGAACAGTGTAATCTTTAAAATCTTCTTTAACCTTATTGGCAATATCGAACGCTCCTCCCGCATCATCGCCTTCGGCAACAATAATAATACTACTGGATTTCTTTCGTTTGTTTCCTTCTTCAAGATAATTCTTTAAAGTTTCGAGATGAGTTTCTACTTCAGGTATTAATATAGCTTCTGCACCGCATGCAAGTCCAGAGTGGAGGGCAATAAAACCCGCATCTCTGCCCATAACTTCAACAAAGAAAAGTCTATCGTGCGAACTTGCTGTGTCGCGTATTTTATCAATACATTGCACAACTGTATTTAAGGCAGTATCATAACCTATGGTATAGTCTGTTCCAAATATGTCATTATCAATTGTTCCGGGCAAACCGACACAGGGAATATCATACTCAGCAGTAAAACATCCGGCACCCCTGAACGAACCATCACCACCGATAACAACTACAGAGTCAATATTATGTTTTTTTAATTGTTCATAAGCCATTTTGCGACCTTCGGGCGTTTTAAACTCTTCACAACGTGCAGTTTTAAGTATTGTACCACCATATTGAATAATACCGGAAACATTATGCGATTTCAATTCCCTGATTTGTCCCGTCATCATTCCGTAATAACCATGATGAATGCCGTAAGGAACCAACCCGTGATAAATAGCTGCTCTGACTACAGCTCTGATAGCTGCATTCATACCAGGTGAGTCGCCCCCTGATGTCAATACTCCAACACTTTTAATTTTTGCCATAACAATCAAATATTTAGTGATTTAATTTCATCTGCAATTTTTTCCATAAGCCATCGCGGAGTTGAAGTGGCACCACAAATGCCCACCGAATCATTTTCCCTGAACCATTCTTTATTTACTTCAACTAACTCTGAAACTAAGTAAGTACGCGAGTTTACCTGCTTGCAAACATTAAAAAGAACCTTACCGTTTGAACTCTTTTTTCCACTCACAAAAATAACAATATCATGTTTAATACAAAATTTTTTTAATTCGGTTTGACGTGATGAAACCTGACGGCAAGTAGAATCGTGTGTTTTTAAAATGACTTTTCCCCCTGCCTTTACCATTCTTCTTTTTATTTCAGCAATTATTTCTTTATAGCTTTCGGTGTTTTGAGTAGTTTGTGAGTATATTGTTATAGGCTTTGAAAAATCAATTTTATTAAGTTCACTAATGTTTCCAACAACTACAGCTTTGCCTTCGGTTTGCCCCACTAATCCATTTACTTCGGCATGTCCATTCTTACCATAAATAACAACTTGCCCATTTTGTGAAAACATTTCTTCGTTACCGAGTTTAATTTTATGTTGTAACCTAAGTACAACCGGGCAAGTAGCATCTAAAAGCATAATGTTATTATCTTTTGCAATTTTATAAGTTTCAGGCGGTTCGCCATGTGCCCTAATTAACACCGCGCAATCGTGCAATTTTTTAAATTCATCATAATCAATAGTAATAAGACCTAAAAGTTTTAATCGTTCAACTTCTAAATTATTATGCACAATATCGCCCAAGCAATATAGTTTACCATATTTTGATAATTGTTCTTCGGCTTTTTTTATTGCAAACACAACTCCGAAACAGAATCCTGAATTTTTATCAATTTCAACAATCATGGTTCAATTTGATTAATTTTTTGCATAACCCAATCTAATTGTTCTTCACGTGTCATATTGCTATTATCGAGCACAATAGCATCATCGGCTTTTCGTAAAGGGCTTATTACTCTGCTTTCGTCAATGTTATCACGTAATTTAATATTTTCAACAACTTCGTTAATAGTAATTTGCATTCCTTTTTCGTTCATTTCGAGTAATCTTCGTTCAGCTCTAATAATTTGATTGGCAGTCATAAATATTTTTAAATCAGCTTCAGGAAAAACAACAGTTCCAATATCTCTGCCATCCATAACAATCTTTTTGTTTTCGCCAATTTTACGTTGAATTGAAACAAGTTTTTTTCTTACCTCAGGAATTTTGCTAACAATGCTCACGCACGAAGCAACTTCTTGTTTTCGTATTTCATCTTCTACATTCTCACCATTAAGCCAAGTTTCGCTTTCATTTGTTAAATTATTTTGTAAAAATCTGATGTCAATTGTATTGAGATTTTGTTTTAAAAGTTCAATGTTTACATTAGAATTTTTTATTATTCCATATCTTATACAGTATAATGTTACAGCTCTATACATTGCACCACTATCAATATAAATATAACCTAATAATTTAGCAACAGATTTTGCCATGGTGCTTTTACCACAAGAACTGTAACCATCTATTGCTATAATTAAATCTCTCATTAACTAATTGTAACGGGAGTTATAAAAATTGCTCTTTTATCGTTGGACTGTTATTTTAAAACACTCATTTACAATAGTAAACTCCGTTTTTAAAATCTTGTCCGCCTCAAAACAGCTAATTTTTAGAACCCCTCTTTATGAATACTTTGATGTTTTATTGACCAAATTCATTTAAAAAAAAAATAAAATTACATTATTTTTTTATAAAGCTAAATGAAATCATTAAATATATTGTAGAGAACTCAGACATTGGCTGAAAAATACAATTTATTGGTTTCCCTTTTTGTAAAAATCGGCAAGATTTGTACTTATTGAGAATAAATTAGATGCTCCTGCTAAATTATACGATGCACGGGCATAACAAAAATTAAATTTAGAAATTCGGAAACCAAAACCCCACGATGTTCCAACCATAAATGGTCGTGTATCAACTAGCATTTCTTTACGGCGTTGGTAGTTATATCCTAACCCAACATAAAAATTTTTGGATAAAATTATTTCTGCCCCAATTATAATATGTCGCATAAACTCATCGCCATAAATTGAAAGTTTTGATTGCTTTTTAGTTTGACCAGTAATTAAATCGGAACCATTTTCGGTTGAATTAGGATTAGTAAATGTTAATTTCCAGTTTTCGAGATGTTGAGCAGTAATTGAAATTCTTAATGGTGCGTGTTTTAGCTTTTTGGTTACTCCAAGTTGTAAATCAAAGTCAATTGGTTCGTAATGATTAGAATAATACGTTGTAATTTGAGTTCCCAAATTTTTAATAACAAATGACGTGGTAAATTTTCGTTTATTATTGTTGTATAAAACACCTATATCGGCAACCAATCCGAATGATTTATAATGTTCTAAAACTGATAAAACAGGTTTTAAATTAATTCCATATCTAAATGAAGAATCAATATTTTTGCTGTAAATAAAGTTAAAAGCATATTCGGCAGCATAAAATTTACCAGTAAATGTGCCAGTTTCGTCGGTACCATCGAACTTGCCATAATTAATATGATGAATACCAACCGACACGTTTCCATATTTTGGAAAGTTCATTGCATAACCAACATAACCGTAATTTATATCGGTAAAATAATTCACATAATTTAATGCAAGATGTTTATTCATACTATCGTTGAGTAAGGCAGGATTCTGATAAGCAAGTGCAGGGTCGCTTTCGTTAAGTGTTAAATTATTACCACCAAGAGCAGCAACTCGGGGTGAATTTGTTAAATATAAAAACTGATATGTGCCAGCACCACCCATTTGTGGAAATGCTGTAATTGATGACAAAACAATAAAAATAATAATCGCAAAAAATATTTTCATTACTTTAAAATAATTTTCAAATTTAATTTAATAAAAACGAATTAAAAACGGAGAATGAAATTATTTATTGTAAAAGCAAATTGTTTTATTTAGATAAAATATTTAACAAAATTCTTGTAGCTTTGTTCTCAAATTCAATTTTATGAATATTATTTTATTTGACGATAGTACATGGGAAGAACTTCTTCCGCTAACATTTACCAGACCAGTTTCAGAGATAAGAATTGGTATATTAACTATACGCGAGAAATGGGAAAAAATAACCTCATCAAAAGTTTCGTATTTCACAAAATCATATTTGCAGGAAAAATTTCAATTAACTATTGGAAACGATAACTTATTTATAAACAGCTCATTATTGCCAACTAAAGAAATTATTGATTTAATTTTGTCGTGTACTGAAAATTTGTCATACACATATAAAAATCAAATTTTGTTTGTAAGGTTTAATAAAAATCAAGCTGAAGAATTTACACAAACATTTAAAACTAAATGCAAATCTATTGAATTACAAAGTGTTTCAAAATTAAATTCTTTTTGCGATATTTTTATTAAAAACGGCAAGGAAATAGAAAAAGATTTTTCATTAATAACAAAGGGTAGAATAAGTCAAAAATTAAGCAATACTAATCAGGTTTTAGGAAAAGAAAATATTTTTATTGAAGAAAATGCAAAAATAGAATGTTCTTGTTTGAATGCAACTTCAGGACACATTTACATTGGAAAAGATACTGAAATAATGGAGGGATGCAATATTCGTGGTTCTTTTGCATTATGCGAACACAGCACAATTAAGCTTGGTGCAAAAATATACGGTCCAACTACCATTGGACAACACTCAAAAGTTGGTGGAGAAATAAACAATTCTGTTATTTTTGGATATTCTAACAAAGCACACGATGGTTTTTTGGGAAATTCAGTAATTGGCGAATGGTGTAATATTGGTGCCGATTCAAATAATTCAAATTTAAAAAATAATTATACAAATGTAAAAATGTGGAACTATCCGAAAAAACAATTTACAGATACAGGTTTAATGTTTGCCGGACTAATAATGGGCGACCATTCAAAATGTGGTATAAACACAATGTTTAATACAGGAACAGTAGTTGGTGTTTCGGCAAATTTATTTGGAGCAGGATTTCACCGTAATTTTGTTCCATCTTTCACTTGGGGCGGACCATCGGGTTATATTACATATCAATTAAAGAAAGCTGTTGAAGTTGCTAAAATTGTGATGTCGAGGCGAGATATTGAGTTAAATGTTATTGAAGAAAATATTTTGAAATTCGTTTACGAAAATTCAGAAGTTTACAGACAACTTCAAGCAAAATGCAGTAAGCAGTAAGCAGTCGGCAGTCAACAATGAACAGTAATCTTATAATCATTAATTCTAAAAATTATAGTCCTGACAATAAACAAAATAAAAAGAGCGAATATTGAATAACGAACATCCAATGATGAAGTTTAAAATTCTAAATCCTAAATCCATGAATGGCATTATAATTGACTATTGCCTTGTCCAATTTTTAATAACGATTTGCCTGACAAAATGGCTTAATAAATATTAATATGAAGAAAGATTATAATATAGAAATAATATCAAATTTTGGTTCCGATTCGCCCGATGACTCTAATTTTTTTCCGATTATTTCTGATGAAGATAGCGAGATAAAAAAAGAAGATGGTGAAATAGAAAACATTCCGATACTACCACTTCGTAATACTGTTTTATTCCCAGGTGTTGTAATACCTATTACTGTTGGTCGTAACAAATCGCTAAAACTTGTTCGCGAAGCATATAAAAAAAATCAATTGATTGGAACACTTGCTCAAATTGACCAAACTGTAGATGACCCGGCAATTAAAGATTTATTTAAGACAGGCACCTACGCTCAAATAATAAAAATCCTTGATATGCCCGATGAATCAACAACAGTAATAATACAAGGTCGCGGGCTATTCGAAATAGAAAATTTAATTTTAGAAGAACCTTATATTACTGCAAAAGTTAAGAAGATATTAGAAATAAAACCAAAAAAAGCTGACAAGGAATATGATGCAATAATTTCATCGCTTAAAGATATAACATTAAAAATAGTAAAACTATCTAACAATATACCTAATGAAGCATCGTTTGCTATTCGTAATATCGAAAACGCATATTTCTTAATTAATTTTATATGTTCGAACAGCGACTTAAAACTTGCCGACAAACAAAAACTTTTAGAAGTTAACGACTTAAAAGAGCGTGGGATGCAGGTTTTAGAAATGTTAATAAAACAGGTTCAACTCCTTGAAATAAAAAATGATATTCAGTCAAAAGTCAAAGTAGATATTGACAAGCAGCAAAAAGAATATTTTTTACATCAGCAAATGAAAACCATTCAAGACGAACTTGGTGGAAATCCGTTTGAACAGGAAGCAGAAGAACTAAAGAAAAAAGCTGCTGAAAAGAAATGGAATAAAGAAACAGCCGATGCTTTTAACAAAGAACTCGAAAAGTTTAGACGCATGAACCCATCGGCAGCCGAATACTCGGTTCAGGTAAATTATTTGCAACTTATGGTTGATTTACCATGGAATGAATTCACAAAAGATAATTTCGAACTTAAAAAAGCACAAAAAATATTGAACGAAGACCATTTTGGACTCGACAAAGTAAAAGAAAGGATTTTGGAACATCTTGCAATATTAAAACTAAAAGGCGATTTGAAAGCCCCAATACTTTGTCTATATGGACCTCCGGGAGTTGGAAAAACTTCCTTGGGAAAATCTGTTGCAAGGGCATTAGGTCGTAAATATGTTAGAATGTCGCTTGGCGGATTGCACGATGAATCGGAAATTCGTGGACACCGCAAAACATATATTGGTGCAATGCCTGGCAGAATAATTCAAGGTTTAAAAAAAATGAAATCGTCGAATCCTGTTTTTGTTTTAGACGAAATTGATAAAGTTGGTAATGATTTCAGAGGCGACCCTTCTGCTGCATTATTAGAAGTTCTTGACCCTGAACAGAATAATGCTTTTCACGATAATTTTTTAGAAACAGATTTTGACCTCTCAAAAGTTTTGTTTATTGCCACAGCTAATCAAACAAGCACAATAAATTCAGCATTACGCGACCGCATGGAAATGATTGAAGTTACCGGATATATTGTTGAAGAAAAAATTGAAATAGCAATTCGTCATTTAATTCCTAAACAAATAGAGGCACATGGCGTAAACAATAAGCAAGTAATTTTTCAAAATCAAATATTGGAAATAATTATTGAAGATTATACACGCGAATCAGGCGTTCGCGATTTAGATAAAAAAATTGCAAAAGTTGTTCGTTATTTTGCAAAACAAATTGCATTTGAAGAAAAAATTGAACCAACAATTACAATTGAATTACTTCGTAAAATTTTAGGACCTGCCGAAATTTTAAAAGACAAATACGAAGGCAATGATGTTGCAGGTGTAGTTACCGGCTTGGCATGGACAGCAGTTGGTGGCGAAATTTTATTTATAGAAACAAGTTTAAGTAAGGGCAAAGGGACTCTCACACTTACAGGTAACTTGGGCGATGTAATGAAGGAATCGGCAGTAATTGCTTTAGAATACATAAAATCGCATGCTGATGCACTTGAAATAAATTCCAAAATTTTTGAAAAATGGAATATTCATGTTCACGTACCTGAAGGTGCAATTCCAAAAGACGGACCATCGGCAGGAATAACAATGGCAACATCTTTAACATCTGCATTAACACAGCGAAAAGTAAAGAAGAATGTTGCTCTTACCGGTGAAATTACTTTAAGGGGCAAAGTTTTACCCGTTGGTGGAATAAAAGAAAAAATTTTAGCAGCAAAACGAGCTGGCATCGAAGAAATAATTCTTTCGGCAGACAACAAAAAAGATATTGAACAAATAAGTAAAATTTATTTAAAAGGGCTTAAATTTAATTATGTCAGAACAGTTTTAGATGTATTTAAAATTGCTTTACTTAAAGAGAAAGTAAAAAACCCAACAAACTTATCTCTTAAAGTTTAATTTATAAGCGAACTGGATAAATTTCCGCATTTTATTTCGCACAAGCCGGACAAAAAAGGTATAGAGGTCAGAACTCGTGATTTAATCAATTTTTCGGTAATGCAATCGCAAACTACTTTTTGATAAATTGTTCATAATTGTTATATGGTTAAATTGTTATATTGTTATCGTACAAATTTTTAGCGATATGGCTATTTGGCAATTATATAAAAGTAATTGAATAAATATTTGCGAATCAATTTTGACAATTCGTCTCAAATCATGAGTTCTGAAGGTATAGCCCAAAATCTCAAATACCAAATACCAAGTTTGGGACTTGAGATTTGGAGCTTGGAATTTGAAATTTGGGGCTTATGTTCTTGGTACTTGAGTTCTGCGGGTTATACCCTATACCTTTAAATTCAAATGTAATAATTTAAATCGTTCAAAGTATATTTTTAATTGAAATTTTTTATATCTTTGCATGCTTAAATGGTGGATGTAGCTCAGCTGGTTAGAGCATCAGATTGTGGTTCTGAGGGTCGTGGGTTCGAGCCCCATCTTCCACCCAAAATTTCAAATGCCTTTAGGGCATTTTTTTCTTCTGTTTATAAAAAAGTTAGGTGGTGTTAGTAACTGAAGCTATTTGCTTAACTGACAATAATATTTTTTGGTTCTTTATCAAATTATTGAAAATTTCAATTGGCTTATCGCAATTAGCTTTAGACCTATGTGCAATTACATTCAAATTGGATTCGACATTTTTTCCCTCCTAAAAACCCGTTATATTTCTTCCTTTTTTAAGAATAATCATAATATTGTGAAAGCCATCTTGGACATATTTTATTAGAAATATAACCGTTACTTATTATGGACTTTCAATCACAATTTTTTTACTAATATTCTTCAAACCTATAATAAATTGCACAAAATAAACTCCGTTTGGTTTATCCGATAAGTCAATGATTGATTGAAAACTATTGGAATAATAAACCAGTTCACCTAATGTGCTATAAACACGGATAGAATGAACATGTTCTTCTCCATTACTAAAAACTATATTAAATTTTCCTTTTGATGGATTAGGATAAATAATTAATTCGGGTAATTCTTCTCTGCAATTATTTATTGCAATAATTTGAGAATATTTAAAATGTCTGTCAAAATCAGTTTGTTTCAGACGGTAATAAAAAACCAGTTCCAACGTTTCAAGTTGCTCATCAATAAATTCATAATTTCGTATTGTGTTGCTGTTTCCCGCTCCCTCAATAGTATCAAGTATCTGCCAAATTGCTGCATCAGTGCTTCTCTCAATTGTAAAATAATCGTTATTGGTTTCAGAAGCAGTTGCCCAACTCAATTTTACTTTTCCGTTATTGCATTTTGCATCTAAAAAAAGTAACTCCACTGGGAGAGGAGATGCAGGACTATTTGACGCAATTGTAAAATAATCACCGTCAGCAAAGTTCACCCCTGTAAAAGAAACAATAGGATCATTCCATGTTCTGCCGGTTGTATAACGGGTTGCATTTGTAAAAACGCCATCGGCATCGAGCAGTAGTTCCAAATCATTTCCGGAACTTACTGTAAAACCGGTTAGGTCGAAAGATACCGTTACAGTTCCCACATCATTTGTTTTATCTGCTCTCCAAACTCTGTTCATCCGGTTATCTATTCCGGCAGGAACATCCGTGGTGTTTAGAATAGCATTAGCATTGTCGTGCCCCCAAAGCAAATAATCATTGTTATCCAAACTTGAAGGATTGTTTATTCTCACTATGCTTGTGCCCTGTGCATCCAAATGAAAGTTGCTTGCGTCCACCCGCCCAATTCCTGCTACTTCGTTGCCGTGAGTGGCATCATAAGCATATCTGTCGTTAGCAATGGCAATACCATATTTTGACGAAAGGTAATTTTCAACAATAATTCTTTGAGCGGTATTGAGCACTGTATTGTACATAATAACTTCAGTAAAATCGCCCTGATGGGATTGTGCGGGGTCATAGCCACCGTCAACGGCATCTTGTTCAGCGCCAATAGCAAGGCATCCTCCTGCTGTATTACTTGTTCCCGAACCGACAACACCTGAATAGCTCTGTGTTCCGTTACGATATAAAAGCCAATTCCCACCGCTTGAACGCCATGTAGCGGTTATTATTCTCCATGTGTTTCCGTTAATCACCTGTGTGCTTGCGTTATTCCCGCCCCGGTATTTTGTAACATTACCACTGTTAAATATCAAATAACTATTATTATCGGCAGCGGTTGCATAAGATATTAGTCCTTCATTACTATCGCTGTTTCTGTTTACAAATATTGATGTAGCTGCTGTTATCGGAATATTGTTGAAAGATGTCTTTCTGAGTCGTGTATCGGCTTGTTCCCAGCGGACTACCGGTTTGCTGTTGATAATATTTGAATAATAGCGTGGAGTGTAAGTGGTATTACTCTGGCTCACCGTGTTGCTGTTGCCTGAATTATCAGTCCAACTTGTTACATCATTTCCATCGCTTAATCCTGTAATAGCATCTGCTTTCAGCCATAGCACATTACTGTTTGATTGTCCGACTCCTCCGGGACCTATGTAACCAAAAGGATCATTGTCAATAATCGTATAAGTGTGAACAGTATTGGCTCCAAGCGTAGCGTTTCCGGGATTTGACAAAGTAATAATGATGGTTTCATTTAGTTCTTCAATAGCATCATTGACTATAGTTGCATTGATATTTCCTGAAGAATTTCCTGATAAAACAGTGAGCGTACCGCTTGCAAGCGTATAATCCACACCGCCGCCTGTCGCTGTACCGCCTGTTACTGCATAGTCTACTGTTACATCTTGCCCTGCAATTGAGGATAAATCAACCTGAAAATTAACAGGGGAAACTGACTCGGAGCCGCTGGAACCTGTTGCATTAAACTGCACAGTAGGTGGAGCGTCATTATCATTGATGGTATAAGTATGGGTAGTATTCGTTCCAATATTTGAATTAGTGGGATTTGCCAGTGAAATAATCAGCGTTTCGTTGGCTTCATCAATAACATCATCATTCACCGTAAAACTAATTGTAGTTGTAGTAAAAGTAGCAGGAATAGTGGCTGTTCCAGCGGCTAAAGTGTAATCCACTCCTCCACCGGTTGCTGTTCCACCGGTTACGATGTAATCAACAGTGGTAGGATTAACAGCATCTGCAATATTGATTTGAATAGTAAGCGTAACAGGTGTAACGGATTCATCACCATTGGAACTTGCCAGTGCAAAATCAATTTTCCTGGGATTATCATCGTCGTGAATGGTAAAAGTATGAGTATCATAAGGAATCCCAAATCCATCAAGCAGATCAATAACAATAGTTTCATCAGATTCAACCAAAACATCATTTACCAATGAAACAGTAATGTTTGTGGTAGTATTATATGCAAGAATAGTGGCTGTACCATCAGCTAACGTATAATCAACCCCACCTCCTGCTGCTGTGCCTCCCGAAACAACATAATCAACAGAACTATTAACCGAAAGAGGATAATTCAAACTGATTTCAATATTTACCGATGCAGTGGTTTCAAAGTCATCGTCATTACTTAAAGTAAATTGTATTACCGGTCGTATTACTCCGAAAGTAATGTAATCACCATTGGTGATATTTATGGCGGTTGCCTGATATTGATTGCCTCCGATAGAAGTGAGCGGATAGCAAGTTGCGCCTGTGCTGAAATCACCATCGCTGTCTAACCAAAATACATATTGGGTAAATCCACCGGGAGCGGCAGGCAAAAGAGTTGCATCAAGAGTAACCGTAACCATTCCCACATCCCCTGTCTCACTGAACCGCCACTCTCTTGCAATCCGTCTTGCATCTGTTACATCGCCTGCCGGTATTTCTGTGGTTGTCCAGCTGCTAATTGAGGCGTTATCATGTCCGAATAACAGGTATTCATTATTTCCCAATCCGCCCGGACTGCTTATTTCAAGTATATCGGCAGATTTTGCATCTGTGTGTGTATTGGATGCGTCAGTTCTGCCTATTCCTGCAACTTCATTTCCGTGGGTGGTCTCATAGGCAAAATAATCATTGCTCGTCATTGTGAGCAGATACTTTGCCGCAAGATAATTTTGAACAATTATAATCTGTGCATCATTTAAAAAAGTATTGAAGAGAATTACTTCTGCATAATCGCCAGTATGTGCCTGGCTCGCATCAAATCCTCCGCCTACTGCATCTTGTTCCTGTGCTAACACCAAAGAACCGCCACTGGTAATAGATGCTCCTGTTGATAATACTCCTGAATATGTTTGTGTTCCATCTTTATTGTACCGTGTTGCGCCTCCGGTTGTGTTCCAACGGGCAGAGCCAATGTGAAAATTATTATCATTCATAAGCGTAGATGTGTTCACATTTCCATTCCTATAAATATTAACGCTTGTACTGTTATAAAACAGAAAGTTATTGTCACTAGCGGTAGAAGCATAAGACATAATGCCATCATTGCTTTCTCCATTATTTTTGTTTACTACGATGGCTGTAATCTGTGTAGTGGCGAAACCAGCAAACGGATTCCGGATTAAATAGTCGTCAGTAGAAGAACTGTTAAAACGAATAATTGGTTTACCATTAATTTCACCTGTTTCGTAAGTGGGTTTATATGCAGCGGTAGATTGCGTTAAGTTGTATCCGTTACCCGAATTATCTGACCAGGTAGTAACGGCATCACCATCATTTAATCCAGTGATTGCATCGGTTTTTAGCCAAAGAATATTTGAAGCAGTACTTCCCACTCCACCGGGTCCTGTTTGGGCAAAACCACACAAATAGCATAGAATACAAGTAAGGAATACTGATAAAGTTATATATGTTTTAATTCTAAATATCATTCTCTTAAAACTTTGAAAATTAAAATTACTACAAATATTTATTAAAATAAAAAAAATGTGCGGTGGTTAAAAAATAAAAAACATCGGGTCGGTATGTGTGTCGGCTTTCTTGTCTTGTCAATATTTCTTTTTTCTGTCCTTTCACAATGGTTTACTTTCTATTTATGTTTGTCGTTTCTATACATTTTACACTTGTTGCTAACTTTTTTATAACATTCAATAAATCATTACTTTTGATATAATACTTTATATTTTAAACTAATGTCTTTATTGTTAATATTTATAAAATAAATACCTTTAGCAAATTTTGTTAAATCAATTGATTTGAGCGTTCCTTTTGCTTGATTCTCTTTTATTTCTAATACATTTTGCCCAATAATATCTTCCATAACAATATTTACATTTTTTAAATCCTGACCAAAGTAAATATTCAAAATTCCATTTGTTGGATTTGGATATATATTAATTTCAGGATATGTTGCGTTATTTCCTATTATTGTTATATCAATAAACACACAAGAAGATGTTGAAGTGCAACCATTTTGATTAATTATAACCCCATAATTACCATTTACACTTGCTGTATAACTTGAATTGGTTTCACCAATAATATTTGCATTTCCATTATCACAATCAAACCATTGATAAGTTGCCAATGGTAATGTAGTAACAGTTGCAACTGGTCCGGAAACACTTACCGAATAATTATCTACTGCGTTAACAGTTACAATAACCTGGTCGGTTGCAGAACATCCGTTTGATGTTCCGGTTAATGTATATGTTAATGAACCTAATGAAGGTGTAAATGGTGTACCATTTGTTATACCATTATTCCAGATGTATGAAGTTGCACCACTTCCGGATAATGTTACTGAAGTTCCTATGCAAACTGTTTGGTCAACCCCAGCATTTACAACTGGCGAAAAATTAACTGTTACTATAACTTGGTCGGTATTAGAGCAACCATTTAATATACCTGTAACATTATAAATATTTACACCTAGTAATGGAATAAATGGTGAACCATCAACAACTCCATTATTCCAGTAATATGTATCTGCGCCACTTCCTGCTAATGTTACTGAAGTTCCTTCACATACAGTTTGGTCTGCTCCTGCATATACAGTTGGAACAGTGTTTACAGTTACAACAACCTGGTCGGTTGCCGAACAACCATTAGAACTTCCTGTAACTGTATAAGTTAGAGAACCTAAAGTTGGATAAAACGGAACACCATTAGAAACACCGTTATCCCAACTGTATGTTGTTGCACCGCTTCCTGATAAAGTTACAGATGAACCTTCGCATACTGATTGGTCAAAACCAGCATTTACAATAGGAGTAGAATTAACTGTAAATATAACCTGATCGGTGTTAGAACAACCGTTAGTTATTCCGGTTACAGTATAAACAAAAACACCTGCTGAAGGTGTAAATGGCACACCATCTGTAACACCATTATTCCAGTAATAAGAACTTGCTCCGCTTGCTGATAAAATTATAGAAGTACCTTCACATACCATTTGGTCGGCTCCTGCATATACATTAGGAGTTATATTTACTGTCATTGTTACAGCATTTGATGTTGCTGTTGGTGATGTTGCACACGATACCGATGTTGTCATAACACAAGTTACAATATCACCATTTGCTAATGTTCCGTTTGAATAAGTTGAACTGTTTGCTCCAACATTTGCTCCGTTTAACTTCCATTGATAAATTGGAGTTCCACCATTTGTTGGAGTTGCTGTAAATGTTACGGATGTTCCTGTACATATTGTTGAGTTATCGGCTACAATTGCAACTGAAGGAGTTAATGATAAGCTAACTGTCATTGTTACAGCATTTGATGTTGCTGTTGGTGATGTTGCACATGATACTGATGTTGTCATAACACAGGTTACAATATCACCGTTTGCTAATGTTCCGTTTGAATAAGTTGCACTGTTTGCTCCAACATTTGCACCGTTTAATTGCCACTGATATGACGGAGTTCCGCCATTTGTTGGAGTTGCTGTAAAAGTTACAGATGTTCCTGTACATATTGTTGAATTATCGGCAACAATTGCAACAAATGGAGTTAATGTTGTGTTAACTGTCATTGTTACTGCATTGGAGGTTGCATTTGGTGTGGTTGCACATGTTAATGATGTTGTCATAACACAAATTACAATATCACCGTTTGCTAATGTTCCGTTTGAATAAGTTGAACTGTTTATTCCAACATTTGCACCGTTTAATTGCCACTGATATGACGGAGTTCCGCCATTTGTTGGAGTTGCTGTAAATGTTACGGATGTTCCTGTACATATTGTTGAGTTATCGGCTACAATTGCAACAGAAGGAGTTACAGAAGTATTTACTGTCATTGTTACAGCATTGGAGGTTACGGTCGGTGATGTTGCACATGATTCAGATGTTGTCATAACACAAGTTACAATATCACCGTTTGCTAATGTTCCGTTTGAATAAGTTGAACTGTTTATTCCAACATTTGCTCCGTTTAATTGCCACTGATATAACGGAGTTCCGCCATTTGTTGGAGTTGCTGTAAATGTTACGGATGTTCCTGTACATATTGTTGAGTTATCGGCTACAATTGCAACTGAAGGAGTTAATGGTAAGCTAACTGTCATTGTTATAGCATTTGATGTTGCTGTTGGTGATGTTGCACATGATACTGATGTTGTCATAACACAGGTTACAATATCACTGTTTGCTAATGTTCCGTTTGAATAAGTTGCACCGCCTGCTCCCACATTTGCTCCGTTTAATTGCCATTGATAAATTGGAGTTCCGCCATTTGTTGGTGTGGCTGTAAAAGTTACAGATGTTCCTGTACATATTGTTGAATTATCGGCAACAATTGCAACAGAAGGAGTTACAGCTGGTGTTACTGTAGCTGTAACGGGTATTCTTGTGCTAACACAATCAGATTCTTTAATCTCCCAATCGAAATAAGAACCAAATCGGGTACCACTACTACAGCTTGTTATGCTCACTAAACCAGCTAAAGTATATGGGAAAGTTCCGGGAGTATTAACACGCCATAATCCAACACCAGTTTGTCCAACTAATTTAAGACCAGTTGCTACTGTTAATGGCCAGTTAAGAGTAACTCTACTTGCACCAGCAGATATGGCAAATGTACCAGACGATAGAACAGTTCCAACAGCATCAGTTAATTGAATTAGAACATTTCCTGCAACTTGTTTACCAACAGCAACTGAAACCAAAGTACATGGTACCAAGCAATTAAAGTTTAAAGTATATAAAGTATTAGAATAACTTCCAGCAGCAAAATTAGTTAATGGACCAACATATTGACTTGGTTGAACAATATGGTCTTCAACATAATAAGATGTTGTAGTAGATATCGAAGGAGTGGTAAATGTAGCACCGGTTCCTAAATCAGTACCGGCAGATGGTGCGTCAAACCAATGTAAAATTCCACTCCCACCAGAAGCAGATAAATTAACAGTACCTGTTCCGCATCTCAAACCATCAACACCAGTAGGAGCCGTAGGTACATTTATAGTAATATAATTTGGCTGCACTTTTTGATTATTTCCGCAAGAATTTGCAGCAGTTAAAGTTACAGAGTAGGTTCCACTTGCCAAATAACTATTTGAAGGACTTTGAGTTGTGGAAGTTTGAGTATCCCCAAAATCCCAAGACCAAGAAGTTGGATTACCTGTAGATATATCAGTAAACTGAACAAAACCTGAACAATTTGTAGTAGTAGGTGAAGCTGTAAAGTCAGCAACAGGTATAGAATTAATAACAACAGCTGTTAACCCGTCTAAACTTGGGCATCCACCTAAAGTAATATTCAGAGTGTAAGTACCAGCCATAGCTGTTGTTGCTGAAGCTATTGTCGGATTTTGCAAAGAAGATGAAAATCCATTTGGACCAGTCCAGCTATATGTTGCACCAGCAACAGTTGGAGTTGCTAGATTTATAGAAGAACCGACGCAAACAGGACTATTGCTCGAAGCTGTTGGTGTAGCAGGTCCTGTATTAATTGTTACAGAAGTTGAACCGGGAAGACTATTGCATCCGCTTTGAGTTACAATTACAGAATACGAGCCATCCATAGCAGTTGTTGCACTTGCTATAGTCGGATTTTGAGTTGAAGAAGTAAAAGCATTTGGTCCCGACCAACTATAAGTAGCACCAGTAACTGTTGGTGTAGTTAAATTTATTGTAGCACCTGCACAAACCGGAGAATTACTCGAAGCTGTTGGTGTAGAAGGAATAGGATTAATTACCATAGTTATTGAGTTTGAAGTTGCAGGATTTCCTGTAACACCAGGCAAATTTGAAGTCATAATACAAGTAACAATTTGTCCGTTAGTTAATGTTGTAGTTGTATATGTTGTACTATTTGTTCCAACATTTGAACCATTAACCTGCCATTGATAAGCCGGACTGGTACCGCCGTTTGTTGGAGTTGCAGTAAAAGTTACAGAAGAACCAGCACAACTTGGGTTAGTTCCTGAAGTTACAGCAATTGCAACACCAGCTATGGGGTTTGGAACAGGAAGTTGAAATGAATAAACCCGTGTTTTTACACCTGCAGCAATATATTCACCAGTATGCCAAAATGTAATACCATCCGGGTCTAAAGCAGTATGTGCATAATCGCCATAACGATTGGTTGTTGTTTGAGATGAAGTACCTGCAATTGCAATAGTTTCGGCAAAAGACATTGTACCAAGTGGATCGCTTGCTAATCTTCCAGTATAACACAAACTTGGATAAATTGTAGTTGAAGATTTTGCATAAGCTAATGCAATACTTCCATTATTATCCATGGCAATACTTCCCATCCAACGAGTATGAGCATCAGGAGTATAAGTTCCTTCCTGATACAAACTCCAAATTCCAGTTGATTGATTTTGACGTAATTCAACCCACCTTATACTTCTTTGTGAAGCACTGAGATATACACCCCAATTCAAAACTAAAGAATTATATCCAGCCCATGGTCTCCATTGTGCTCTATAAGTAGGAACACCACCTATTCCATCAAGTTTTTGTGCAGTTCCAGGTTGCGAAACATCGTTCCAGCTTGCATTGTAAGAGGCATCAAATGCAGATGTTGTAACTAAAGTACTTGTAGTTATTGATGCTGCTGGTGTTCCACCCCAGGTTACTGTCATATTCCAAATTTTCACACCGTCCGTACCTCCACCCCATGCATTATCATAATATGCAAAAAATGGAAGAGGTGTTCCAACTGAAGGTAAACCACCATCAGAAGCATCAGCAGGTAAAGGACAAAAAAATGCACTTACACTTCCGGTAGTAAAATTAGCACTGATAGCTCTTGCCGAAGGATTTCCTATTATCATCTGGTCGCGTTCAAAACAAAAAACCTTATCGGTAGTTTGATTTGAAGTCATGTAATAACCATTTTCCCAAATCGAAAATTTTAAATAATCGGGAAATTGAGGTGATGTATAAGTATAAGTATAATATGCTCCTGTTGGGTCATTTGTTTGAGAAATTGCTATAAAAATTTCATTACTTGAACCAAATTGACTTAAAAACCATCTGTCAGCATATTTATCGTACATTACAATAGGGTCGCCTGCATTTGCAGTAGCTGGACTCCATAAATTTCCTAATGTTGAAGTAAGGACGTTTGCACCATTTGTTTTATTAAAAATTTTAAAAGTTGTGCTATTAATCATTTGAATGTAATAATTTGAACTTACCGAACCAGTTGGATCCATTGGTCTAAACCCTGTTGCTACTTGTCCTGCCCAATTTTGAAGTATTGCTTTTGTTTGCGGAATTTGTTTTGTTCCCATAACAATTTGCATAGTATTAGAATCATTTCCATATTGAGGACCATCGGCAGTTGTGTATAAAAATGTTTGAGGAGGTCTGTGATTTCTATCTTCAGACTCTCTTTCACCATAATTAAAATTAGGGTCAACAGGATGCTCCTTAACAATTTCACTCAAAGGTTTAGTTAGATGAAACTCGGTAGGGTAAATAACATCATGACTAACCTGCGCTGTTTTATTTTGCGAGAATGAGAATCCTGCAAAAAACAGACTAAACGAAATAAGTAAAGCTTTTTTCATGTGTTTATATTTTATTAGTTTAAAGTTTAGAGTTTTTTAGTTTAGAGTTGTTAAAAACCAGAAACTTTAAACTCGAAACTAAAAAACATTTTTCAATCTTCTTTATAATCATTCTTTATCAAAAATACTAAATAAAGACGTAAACTAAATCAGTTTAGTTGCTTTTATTTTTCAACAATTTAGTAACTGTCAGCAATACAATCAAATAATTATTTAGATTTAGTTGGTGCAACAGATAATAGCACTCCCAATACAATTCCTAAAAATGCAGCTATTACTACCCTATATTCTGATGCAACAGAGAAAGTTATGGTTTGCATTGGTATCCAAAAAAATGGAATAGTTTTCTTAAAAATAAAACCCCACTGCATTTTCCAATTAATTTCTTTAAAGTTTTCAACAAAATTAATTTGTGAAAAAAAACCTTTTAAAGTTCCGCCTTTTTTAACAATATGAATATCAGTAATTTTATGAAATGTCATCATTACTGGAGCATAAAAAAAGTTCATAATGGCAGAGATAAAAAAGGCAGACAACAACCTTTTTCCACCATCTCCTGCAGCATTGGCTTCAAAAATATCTTTAAAATTCATCGATTCTTTTACTCCATCAATCCAAAAACATTTTTCGATAAATGATGGAACTCCAGATGCAAAAACAACAAATGCAATTTTTATTGTAATACCCAAAAATCCCCAAACTATCATCCTCGGAATTAATCCAAATCCTTTTTGCAAATACACTCCGGCTTTAATTCTTAAACCTATTACCTCGCCCATTGTTGCTAACAGAGCAAATTTTAAAAAACTTGTCCAAATCCATTGTGTCTCGTTATATAAAAAATCAGTTTGAAAATTTTTTAGAAATGGAAATGGTAAAAACGGAGTTACAATTACACAAAAAACAAGAATAAAAATAAAATCCGTTTTCTTCATAACAAATTGTTTAACGTTTTATGTTTATTGTTCATTGTTTATTGTTCATTGTTTATTGTTCATTGTTTATTGTTCATTGTTTATTGTTCATTGTTTATTGTTCATTGTTTATTGTCATTGTTTATTCTTCATTGTTTATTGTCATTGTTTATTCTTCATTGTTTATTCTTCATTGTTTATTCTTCATTTACAATTGTCGTTTATAGTAAACTTAAAACATTAAACCATAAACTTTTTTAAATTACTTTTCTATTCTTATTCTTGCATCTACAGCTACAACTCTATCTTTTTTTCCTAAAAGTGGATTTAAGTCCATTTCCGAAATTTCGGGTGCAATTTTTACTAAAACTGATATACGCGAAATAAAATCAGCAAATATATCTTCATTTACTCCCTCCTGCCCTCTTACTCCTTTAATGATATTGTAACTTTTTAAATTATGAATCATATAAAGACTTTCATCAATTGATAAAGGTGTCAATCCTGAACTAACATCTTTTAAAACTTCAATAAAAATTCCACCCAATCCACATAAAACCAAATGTCCGAATTTACCTTCTTTTTTAGCTCCGATAAAAAGTTCAGTACCCGATAGCATTGGTTGGAGCATAACAGAAATCGCATCTTTAATTTTCATCATTCTTTCAAATTCAAGTGCTACAGTTTCAGAATTGATAACATTAAGCACAACTCCACCCACATCTGATTTATGCACTGGTCCAACAACTTTCATAACAACAGGAAATCCAATTTGTTTAGCTGCATCAATTGCTTCATTTGCTGATTTTACAACTGCTTCTCCTGCTCTTGAAATTCCAGCGACATCGAGCAATAATTGTACTTCAGCAGGTTTTAAATAACCGTTTGCGGAACTATTTATTACTTCTCTTATTTTTGCTTCATCCAATTTTGGAAACACTTCGTTTTCGGAAGCTGGTTTTGGTGTAAAAAAAACTTTTGTTAATGCGTTACCAAACAATACCTCATCGGGAAAATTTATTTTTTCGTGTGAAATAAATTCTGTTATTTCATTTTTCCCATTAATTATTGATGGTAATATCGGATAAATAGGTTTTTTACATGTATTCATTTTATCACTCAACACTTTATATACATCAAATACTTCAAATAATCCGGGACTGCCAAAAATAACTATCATTGCATCAATACAAAAAAATTCTTCTTCGCAATAATCAATTATTTTTCCAAGTTGTTCGGCAGTACCGGTTGCAAGAAAATCAATTGGATTTGATATTGAAGAACCCGGATATAAAAAAGTAAGTAATTCATCTGGTTTTATACCTTTTAACTGGGGCACTTCTAATCCACCTTTTGATAATGCATCGGTAAGCATTACAGCCGGACCACCGGCATGTGTAATAATTGCAATTCGTTTGCCTTTTAATTCGTGATACATAAAAATTGATGCAACTGTTGTAAGTTCATGTCGCCCATAACATCTAACTATTCCTGCTTTTCGAAATAATGCATCAACAGCAACATCGGGACTTGCAAGTGCACCGGTATGAGAAGATGCCGCCCTAACACCAGCTTCAGATGAGCCGGATTTAATTGCAGCTATTTTACAACCCTTACGTATTAATGACGACGCATGTTTTAAGAGTTTTTCTGGTTTTTTTATATCTTCAACGTATAAGATTTTTACAGATGAACTTGTTTCAGGATTATAAGTTTCATCCATATATTGAAGCATTTCTTCAATACCTATTTGAGCACTATTTCCTACAGAAACTACACTTGAAAAAGTCAATCCTTTTGGAATTGCAGATTCAATAATAAAAACTGCAGTAGCACCTGACCCGCTTATCAAATCGCAACCAAATGGTTCTAATTTTGGAATAGGAGTTGTAAATACACCTGTATAATTTGAATTAAGAAAACCTATACAATTCGGACCTATCAGGCAGCCATTTACACTATTTACAGTTTCAACAATTTGTTTCTCGAGAATAGCTCCCTCTTTATTCTCTTCACTAAAGCCAGCTGAAAGAATTATAAATGCTCGGGTATTTTTTTCTTTTGCAAGTATTTCAACAACTTCTGGGCAAAATATAGCCGCTATTGCGATTATTGCTAAATCAACTTGTGGAAGATCACTCACATCTTTAAAAGCTTTGATTCCTTGTACTTCAGCTTCCTTTTTATTAACAATATACAATTCTCCTTTAAACTTGTTGTCAATAAGATTTTTTAAAACTTTTCCACCCGGTTTATTAATAGAATTAGAACCTCCAACTATTACTATATTTTTGGGATTTAATAACTGCTGATTTATCATAAAAATATTTTAATTATAATATGTTTATTATCACTTAATTTAATTTGATAAAATTTTAAATTTATTGTTTTCAAAAGTATTAAAATTGTAAAGAAATACAAATGATATTTGTTTTATTATCTTTGTAATAAAACCTATAAAATATTTTATATGAAAATTATTATTACAATTATTAGTTTAATGTTATTTGTAAATATAACATTTTCACAAACATCAACCCTCGACAATGAAAATGGAACTTCAATGATACCCATAGTGGATGGATTAGAGGCAACTATAAAAGCAGTAGAAAACGAAAAAGCAGAAATTGTTCGCATGGAATTTGACCTTATTTTTAAAGATGCTTCGAAAGATTCGCAACGCTGGCTTTTTCCCGATTACACTTATGGATTAATGGTTTGGGGCGACTACAGAATTAAAAAAATGGCAATTAACGTTTACAAACAAAGTGCAGATGGCGGATGGGATTTTGTATCGACCGGCGAAAATAAAGATTTTATTTCAACAGTTTATATAACACCAACTGAAAAAGCATTATACAAATTTGAAATTATTGCTCCTGAATATTTCGAGGGTTATAAAGCAGGACATTATGGTATGTTGTTATTACATAACTAATAAAATAAAAATTCATAAATCTAAAATCTATTATCCTTATGTCATCCTGAGGTTATCGAAGGATGACTTTTTTTATAATAATGTATAACATATAAAAAAAATGTTATATATTTGTTTTTTTATTATACTATATATTTAGCGATAACAAATGATAACAAACAGTTAAAAATTTTTTTTATGCTAACAATAAATAAATTACAAATATTTTATACTTATAGATATTGTAAATATAATACATACTGGTGGGATGTATATAATTGTTAGAGCCAATGCAAAAAAACAGACTCGCAGATAGATTTTTGAAACAACGACATGATTTGACTTATTAAGAAAACAACTTTGTGATTTAAACAAAAATAAACATTAAAATAATTATCAGTATGGAAGCCTCAACAACGGTAAATAAAATGTTAGCAGGGAGCAAAATATGTGTCCCCTCATACCAAAGAGCATACTCTTGGGATACCCCAACAGACAATAATAATTCAAAAACACAGACTGATGTATTTTTAACAGACTTAGTTGATTATAATAAAAGTTCAGCCAAAACTCCCTATTATTTTGGACATTTTCTTTTTGAAGAAAGGTCGGATAGTAATTTTGGAGTAATTGACGGACAGCAAAGATTAACAACAATAGTAATCTTTCTATCAGCTTTATACACTAGGCTTAAATCATTAAGAAATTTAATTGATGATGAAGAAGTGCTTTACGAGAACATGGTTAAGAGAAAATCAAATTACATTTTTTCGACTGTGGACTATGATAATCAGCTATTTAAGGACTATGTTATTGATCAGACAAAAAAAAATAAAAATGGTTTAGAAACAGAATCTGCAAGACGTATTGTAAGGGCTTTTGACTTTTTTACCATATCTTTTGCGAAGAAAGACGAGCAGTATTTAACTAAAATGCTTAAAACAGTAAGTGAAGCAACTTGCACCTCACACCCAGTAAGAAATGAATCAGAAGCTATTCAAATGTTCATTTTTCAAAATAATCGTGGAAAAAAACCTTCAAATCTTGAAATAATCAAAGCACAGTTTATGTTTAATGTTCACCTATACGGTGGAGAAGAAAAAGATGGTCTAATTGAAGAAATTAAAAACCGTTTTGAAAAAATATATAAATCAATATCGTCAATAGAATACAAAATTGATGAAGACGATGTTTTGGTATACACGATCAGAGTTCATTTTAATTCTCTTTGGGAATCAGATGCAATTGATAAAATAAACAAACTTCTATCAGAAAGCAATCCAATTCCTTTTATCAAGTCATTTACTAATTCGCTTGCAGTTAGTTTTGAGCATTTAACCACGTTTTTCAGCAAAGACGAGATAGAGAATATTGAAATTCATTCACTTGTGACACTTGGTGGTTTCGCAATTGCTATTCCTTTTATAATAAAAGCATATACTTATGGCTTGTCAACAAAAGATATTTGCAGAATTTGTTCATCAATGGAATCTCTTGTTTTACGGCATAGACTTATTGGAACAAGAGCTGAATTAACAACAAGAATAAATGATGTTTATCAAAAGTTTACATCCGAACAACATGACATAAAGCCTATTATTGATAGAATTGAATGGATGAAAAATGAACCAAGTGATAATTGGTGGTGGGCTTATTGGAATAAAACAGCATTAAAAGATTCTATTCAAGGTAAAATTGAACCACCAACTGTAAGGTTCTTACTATGGAAATACGAGAACTATCTTGAAAGTCAGGGCAAAAAAGGATATAGTGTAACTCGTTTTGATAAAATAAAAAAACCACATTTAGAGCATATTGCTCCACAAACTGAAAATGAAAAACCTGCTTCAGGTTATGGTAGGTATACTGAGAAATTTAAACAAGAATGCATTGATTGTCTGGGAAATTATTTATTGTTGTCTGCTCCACATAATGAATCTATTGGAAATAAACCATTTAGTATTAAAAGAAAATCTTATACTCAGCTTGCACAGCAAAGAGAAATACAACAGATGACGAAACAAGATATTGCTTGGGATAGAGATAAAATTGAGTCAAGAAAGAAAAGAATAATTGATTTTATACTTGAAAGCTATTAGAACTAAATGCACATGGCTCTATTCGGGTAGGCTGCTCCACCAGAAAATCTGGCGGGGATAACTTCTTTTATCCTACAATATTATTTTGCAGTGTGTTAAACTCAAAAAAAGAAAATTTACAAAAATTAAAAAACAAAGAATTAAAACATTGATATTATAATAACAAAGCTATTGTAATTAAAAGAAAAGCGAAATAATTGTAACTCCCCCAAAAACGACTCCTGCTATTCCATTAACAATTGCAAAAGCCATATTAACTTTTGTTAAATCGTTTGGCTTTACAATTAAATGTTCGTAAATTAACATTATAAAAAATATTGTTAAACCAATCCAATAATAATTACTAAAATTTCCATAACACCCAGCATAAAAAGCAATTGCTATTGCTATAAAGTGCACAAACGCCGAAAGAGCTAAAGAAGTTTTACGTCCGAGTTTTACTGGAATAGAATGTAAATTTAAGCTTTTATCAAAATCGTCATCTTGCAAAGCATATAATATATCGAAGCCACCAACCCATAACAAAACAACAAATGAAAAAAGTACAGGTAAAATTGCAAAATGTGCAGTTACCGATAAATATGCACCAATAGGTGCAAGTGCCAAACCAAGCCCTAACACAAAGTGGCAAAGCGAAGTAAAGCGTTTTGTAAAACTATAAACAAAAATAACAATTAACGCAACAGGCGATAAATAAAATACTAAAGAATTAATGAAATATGTTGTAACAATAAACATAACAGAAGTTAAAAACACAAAAACAGAAGCAGCAAAAAGAGAGATTTGCCCCGAAGGTATTTCGCGGTTCATTGTTCGCGGGTTTTTTCTATCGTAACGGACATCAACCATTCGGTTAAATGCCATTGCAGCACTGCGAGCCAATACCATACATAAAATTACAAGAAGTAATATTTTTAAATTAAAACTATTGCCTTCAGATTTTATTGCCAAAAAGTATCCTACTAATGCAAAAGGCATTGCAAAAATAGTATGGCTAAATTTTACCAGAGATAAATATTTTTGAAACTTGAACATATTATATTAGTCCACAAAGTTACAAATAAATCACATTTTTACTTTAGCAACTTCTCATAAATCGAATAATTTTCATCATCAAAAGTTGCAAAAAAAACTTTTTCAATATTTGTATTCTGTTTCAAAAATTCACTAACAGTATGAATAGCAATAATTGCAGCTCTATTTTTTGGAAAACGATAAATCCCGGTACTAATATTTGGAAAAGCAATAGTTTTTATTTTGTACTTTGTTGCAATTTCGAGACAACGATTATAACAACTTGCCAATAATTGAACTTCATTATTTTTTCCGCCATTCCAAACCGGACCAACAGTATGAATCACATATTTAGCTTTTAAATTATATCCCTTTGTAATTTTTGCATCGCCTGTTTCGCAACCATTTAAAGTTTTACATTCGTTATATAGTTCTTTTCCTGCAGCTCTGTGTATTGCACCATCAACGCCACCGCCACCAAGCAAAGTTGTATTAGCTGCATTTACAATTGCATCAACTTGTAAAGTTGTAATGTCAGATTTTATGAGTTCAATTTTGTTCATTTAAAATAAATCTTCATTGTTTTAAGACATTTGTTTAATTTAAATTATTAGTTGAATTTAGTTTTAATAATGAAGCAATTCAGTATTTGACGAGTTGTTGAAATTTACAATTTTAATTTAAAAATTTTCAAATCCTGAATTTTTAAAATACAGGTTCACTAAAGTGGCAAATTAATAATCTTTACGGTACTGTCAATTCCTTTAAAATCAGAACTATTTGCTGTAAGTATATTTGCTTTTTTAACTTTAGCAGTAGCAAGGATTATTGCATCAGGAATTTTTTATTTTTTTCTTTTTTCTGTAATTAATTGTAATATCTGCAATCTCATCATTAGTATGAATTATCTCAAATGATGTAATGATTTTTCAATAAAAAGTCGTTCCTTTTCATTTTTAAATGGAAAACCTAGTACTTCCATTTTTGTAATTACAGAAATATATATACTGGAGTATTTTTCAATAATTTCAAAAATACCCTTATGTCCTTTTGAAAGATAAATCAATATATTGCTGTCTAATATAAGGTTATTGCCACTCATTTCTTATTTGTCTTTGCCATTCCATCGGATTGGAAATAGTTTTGAAAATATCTGCTTTTGTTGCCTGATTGAAAAGATTTTTCAACTGGTTTATATCGTAATTTCTATTATTATCATTCTCATTGTCCCATATTACGATAACACGAACCTCTTTTTCTTGAACGGGAACATGCAATTTGATATATCCCTTGTGTGAATTTGTTTTAATTTCTATTGCCTGCATTTTAATAAATTTCTGATAACAAAGATACGAATTATTATGAAATAATTATCAGATGAAATTTGCTTTATTTTAAAAACTCTAACTATTAGTTATAGCATTGAGAAATTATTAGAATTATAAAAAATATTCGTAACTACTCAGCCGGTTCAAAGAGTTCATAAACAAATATTTGCCACAGATTACGCAGACGTCACAGATTAAAATAAAATCTTTTTTAATCAATTTTCGCCAATAAACCACCTTTGGTGGTTTTAAATCTGCGTAAATTTGTGCAATCTGTGGCAAAAATTCCATATTTAGTGGCTGAGTAGTTACAAATATACTTTAAATAACAATATGCAGAATTAATAATCGCATCAATTTATAAATTTGTAATATCTGCTTTTATTAATTATATTTTATTCATTTAAAATAAACCTCCATGGTTTTTCAATCCACTCTTTGCCTGCGTAATTTATTCCAATTCTTGTAGCCGTTGTTATTTTGGGAATAATTCCGTAATCTTCAACCCACAAACCATTTCTTTTGCATAATGTTTTTCCATTTATACTTTTATTTATTTCTAAAGCTTTGGTAAGTTTTCCGGGACCGTTATAATTTTCAATTCCACGAATTAATACAGCTTGAGGAATATTTTCTTTTTCTGTAACAATGTTCAGCATCCAATACATTCCGTAAATAAGATAAATGTAAATGGTGCCACCTTTTTGGTACATTATTTCGGTTCTTTTAGTACGTCCCTTACTAGCATGACAAGCTAAATCTTCTTCGCCACGATATGCTTCGGTTTCGGTAATTAAAAATTTTCGAATTGTGTTATTTGCATATTTTCGAACAAGGCATTTTCCAATTAATGAAGGTGCAACTTCTAAAACATCTTTTTGAAAAAATTGTTGAGATAAAACAGACATATAAAATAACTAATAAGTTTCGCCACAAATTACACAAATTAACACAAATTGAAATTATTAAACTTTATAATGTTGGAGATAACTCCAACTTTGGTAAAAGCAATCATGCTACTTTGGAATTATATTGTGTATAAGGTAAATTCGCACATTTTTTTTAAACATCCAAAACTAAGTTTATAACTCCAAGTTGTTCAGGCACTCACTTGGAATTTGGGATTTGAAATTTGGAATTTATATAAATAATCTTTATATTCCATTTTTAGTATAATCTGTGGCTATTTTATTCATCAATATTCAATTTTATCATCTTTATTTTCCCATTTAACAAATGCCTCAATAGCTTTATCGGGCAATATTTGAATAGTTGGCAAATGTCGTTTTTCAATTGGAATCATTATTTCGTCATAAATAAAAGCATCGTCGAAACCAATATTTTTTGCATCATTTTTTGTATTTCCAAAATAAATTTTATTAAGATGCGACCAATAAATAGCCCCCAAACACATTGGGCAAGGTTCGCAAGAAGTATAAATATCGCAACCGGTTAAATCGAAATTATTTAATACTTTTGCAGCTTCGCGGATTGCAGTTACTTCGGCATGTGCAGTTGGGTCGTTATTTTTGGTTACTTTATTTACACCTTTTGCTATTATTTTTCCATCTTTAACAATTACAGCACCAAACGGACCGCCACCATTATCAATATTTTCTTTTGAAAGTCGTATTGCTTCCAACATAAAATCTTCATGAATTTTGCACATAATTTAATAAATATGATTGAGTCAGGTATAAAAAAGGTAATTGGCAAAATTAAATTTTATTTTCATATTCCTAATTGTTAATAAAGTTTGTAACTAATCAGAGTCAAAGTTAATTTGATTTTTTATTTAACATACAAGTTCTTCTCTCAAATATTATTCACCCCGTTGGAT
>MENF01000186.1:2811-6191 GCA_001769035.1 Bacteroidetes bacterium GWA2_32_17 | reverse complement strand
ACCATAAATCATATTGGTTGAAGTATTGATATAAAAATCGCCATTAACTCCTTGGGTAGTTGGATTCACAGTTCCATTTAAAACTGAAAAACCATTGGTTCCGTTAGTACCGTTAGTACCATTTGTTCCATTGGTTCCATTTGTACCCGCTGCACCTTGGGGACCAATTAAAGAAATTCCGCTTCCCCAAACTCCGGCAGTCTTTGGACCATAAATCATATTGGTGGAAGTATTGATATAAAAATCGCCATTAATTCCTTCGGTTGTAGGATTCACAGTTCCATTTAAAACTGTTTTACCATCAACTCCATTAGTCCCTGCTGTGCCTTGTGGGCCGGCTGGCGCCTGAAATTCTACCCAATTAACTGCATCCTGGTATGGTTGAATAGTAGATACAAAAGAAGGTGTCTGGCAAATCCACATGGAATTTACTGCAGGATTATCTGTTGACCTATCAAACACATAATCTCCATTTGAATAAGTGCTTCCACTTAACCAGTTACCTTTGTTAGTTAGACCAGTTCCGGCAGGTCCCTGAACTCCCTGAATTCCCTGTGAACCAACAAGAGAAGTCCCTGTTCCCCATGCACCAGATGCTTTGGGTCCAAATATCGTATTAGTTGTTGTATTAATGTAAAAATCTCCATTTATTCCCTGAGTAGTTGGATTAGAAGTGCCATTTAAAACAGAATAACCATTTGTACCATTGGTTCCATCGTTTCCATTAGTTCCATCTGTTCCATTAGTTCCGGCAATTCCCTGTGCCCCTATTAATGAAGTTCCACTCCCCCATACTCCGAAGGTTTTGGGACCAAAAATTGTATTTGTAGAAGTATTTAGATAAAAGTCCCCGTTTACTCCTTCGGTTGTAGGATTAACTGTTCCATTTAATACAGTAGAACCATTGGTTCCATTAGTTCCATTGGTTCCATCGGTTCCATTAGTTCCGGCAATTCCCTGTGCCCCTATTAATGAAGTTCCACTTCCCCATACTCCGAAGGTTTTGGGACCAAAAATTGTATTTGTAGAAGTATTTAGATAAAAGTCTCCGTTTACTCCGTCGGTTGTAGGATTAACTGTTCCATTTAATACAGTAGAACCATTGGTTCCATTAGTTCCATTAGTTCCATCGGTTCCATTAGTTCCGGCAATTCCCTGTGCCCCTATTAATGAAGTTCCACTTCCCCATACTCCAAAGGTTTTGGGACCAAAAATTGTATTTGTAGAAGTATTTAGATAAAAGTCTCCGTTTACTCCTTCGGTTGTAGGATTAACTGTTCCATTTAATACAGTAGAACCATTAGTTCCATTAGTTCCATTAGTTCCGGCAGTTCCCTGTGCCCCTGTTAATGAAGTTCCACTTCCCCATGCTCCGAAGGTTTTGGGACCAAAAATTGTATTTGTAGAAGTATTTAGATAAAAGTCTCCATTTACGCCTTCGGTTGTAGGATTAACAGTTCCATTTAATACAGTAGAACCATTGGTTCCGTTGGTTCCATTTGTACCATTGTTGCCTGCAAGACCTTGAGGTCCTATAATAGAGGTTCCGCTTCCCCATACACCAGTTGTTTTAGGACCAAAAATTGTATTCGTTGTTGTATTGATATAAAAATCACCATCAACTCCTTGAGTTGTAGGATTTACAGTTCCACTCAATACTGTTTTGCCGTCAATGCCATTCGTACCATTTGCACCATTTGTTCCATTTGTTCCATCTGCACCGTCCTGTGCTAACATCTGCCAGGCAGAACCATTCCAGATATAAGACTTTTTATCGGAGGTATTATAATAGGCATCATTTAATGAAGGACTTCCGGGAGCTGAAGCTTGTGAACCTAACCATGATATGGAAATACCATTGGTTCCGGCAGTCCCCTGAATGCCTTGTATTCCCTGATTACCTTGAATACCCTGAATTCCCTGAATACCATCCTGATTCATCATTTGCCATGAAGAACCGTCATAAATGTATGATTTTCCTAAATTCGTATTATAGTATGCATCATTTAAAGAAGGAGAAGAAGGGTCAACCGCAAAACTTCCCAACCAATTAATTGAAACGCCATTTAACCCAGAATCTCCCTGAATACCCTGTACTCCTTGAATTCCTTGTAACCCTTGAGTTCCCTGAGTGCCTTGAATTCCCTGCGGACCAGTTGTCCCATCTATAGTCATTATCTGCCATGATAAACCATCGAATACATAAGAAATCCCATCAAATGAATTATAGTATGCATTATTTAAAGTTGGAGTTAATGGTGGAGTCGCAAAAGTTCCGAGCCATGTAATAGAGATTCCATTTTGAGCAGAGTTGCCGGCATTTTCGGCATATAAAGCATAAGGCACACTGAGTAATTGAGTAGCTCCCATATCAATTAGTCCGCTACCTAAATCTGCTTCTACTTTAATAAAATATATATTGTTACTCCAGTTAATTCCAGAAAATGATCCGAAAATATTAGTTCCTGCACCAATATTAAGCGTTACTATTCCAAATGAATTTGTTGATACAGAATGAGTTTCAGTAAATTCAACGAGTCCTGTTGGAGATCCTGACAGAATACTGATTTGAAAATTAACTAACTGACTCATTAATGCATTCCCAGCAGCATCACGCACTACTGCCTGATATTGAAATGATTGTGGGGCTTGTGCAAAAGCACCAATAGAAAGCATTACGAAAATGCTTGTAAAAATTAAATTTCTCATATTATAAATGTTTAAAAAAGTTCAAAAATGTTTACCCCGTTGGATATTTGTTTTTATTTTCACTCCGTTGTTCAATGGGATTATCCTACGGGGTGAATTGTTCTATGTTCAAAAAAGTTCATTGTTTATTGTTCAAAAATGTTTATTGTTTAATTTTTTATTTCATTATGACCTCACCCCAGCCCTCTCCCCTTCGACAAGCTCATGATAAACTCGGAGAGGGAGCAAAAGGTAAAAAATTGGTTCGTGGGGACACGAACCAAGTGGATAGGGGATACAAGTATATGTGCAAAAGTTAAATAACTTATTGCTAATCCGATAATTGAAAAGATTAATTTTTTCATAATTTATCGTATAAATTGTTGTTTATTTTTCAAATTTATAAAATTGGTTCGTGGGGACACGAACCAAGTGGATAGGGGATACAAGTATATGTGCAAAAGTTAAATAACTTATTGCTAATTCGATAATTGAAAAGATTAATTTTTTCATAATTTATCGTATAAATTGTTGTTTATTTTTTAAATTTATAAAATTGGTTCGTGGGGACACGAACCAAGCTGATGTTTATTTTTTTGTAATTCTGAATATTTTTGTTGCAGAATTTGTTTTGTCTTTTACTTCTAAAATGTATTGTGCCGAAGCAAGTTGGGAAAGGTTTATAGATACTT
>MENF01000186.1:1169-2727 GCA_001769035.1 Bacteroidetes bacterium GWA2_32_17 | reverse complement strand
TACTGCCGTTTTGAGCAGTAGCAATAACGGGTTCGCCTAATGTCCAGCTAACCGAATAACCACCATTCAGAGCGTAACCACCCGATGAGGCAACAACCTGTGGTGTAATTGATTGAGCACTAATAGAACTAATTGCAAAAGCAATTGAAATTAAAGATAAGGTAATTGTTTTCATTTTATTAAAATTTTAAGATTAAGCAAAATAAAGTAAAAAATTAAATATTTGCAAATTTTGTTAATAAATATAAAATAATAAAGTTCACCTTATATAAAATATTTTAAAGTGAATAGATAAAAAGGTTAGTAAATGTTGAGTTTCTAACCTTTATTATTTATAAAAATTATAATTGAATTATTTTTTCTTCAACAATTCAATTTCGGCTTTTAACTCATCAATTTCTTTTTGTTGAGCTTTATTTTGAATAATTAATTCTTTAATTGCTGCAATACTTACACCAGCAACATCACCAGCAGCTAATGATTTACTTAAAAATGTTGGCTCATCTAATACTCCGGTTCCAAAAGCTTTATAGAAATCTTCGGCAAATGGTCCAATATGATATTCCTGTGTGCCTTTATAGAACCATCCCTTAATATCTAAATTTTCAATTTTAGAAAGCAAATCGGATTTGTTTAATTCAGAAAATCTGTCTTTTAATGTTTTTGATGAGGTATTAGTCCAAGTTCCACCGTCTGTTAAATAAGCTGCATTTCCATTTGAAGCATCAGTTCCAACTTGGAAAGGGTAAGTATTAGCTTGTCTATTAATTGCAACACGATTTGTTGTGAAATCGCCATTTATTAATGGTGAAACAGCATTACTAGAGTTTTCAACATATAATTTATTAGAATTTGCTTCATTATATCCAGCTTCATAACCAAGAAACACATTGTAACTGCCTGTTGACCAAAAACCAGCATAAGCACCTAAACTTACATTACTAATGCCATTAGCATTATTACCATTTGCTGAAGGACCAACACAAACATTTTCATCACCTAAAGAATTCATACCTGAATTAATTCCTAAATATACATTAGAATTCCCTACTGTATTCATAAAACCAGCATAATTTCCAAGAAACAAATTTCCATATCCTGTTAAATTATTATATCCAGTCTGGCGTCCCATAAAAACATTTCCACTAGATGTTGTATTATTATATCCACATTGATAGCCAATAAATATATCATTTGTGCCAGAAGTATTACTATATCCAGCATTTTCTCCAATAAATGTATTTACAAAACCATCAGCATTATTAAATCCTGCATTATTTCCGATAAATACATTACTTTGTCCGGATGTATTATTCCTGCCAGTTTGAAATCCCATAAAAACATTACTATATCCATCAATATTTAATTGACCACTCTGATAACCAACGAAAGTATTATAAGTCCCAATTGTATTAGAATATCCACTTTGTGTTCCAAGCATTACATTATAATTTCCATTAGTGTTACTATTACCAGCTGTAAATCCCATAAAAATATTTTGTGAACCATTAATATTATTTACTCCCGAGCTTTCACCAATAAAAATATTCTGTTGACC
>MENF01000186.1:662-1145 GCA_001769035.1 Bacteroidetes bacterium GWA2_32_17 | reverse complement strand
AAAAAAGTATTGTAACTACCAAATTGATTTAAGTACCCTGTTTTGTATCCCGAGAACACATTGAAGCTTCCACCTTTGTCGCTAATTCCACACTGGTAACCAAAAAAAGAATTGTACATACCACTTGTTAAAGAGTCTCCAGCTTGGTGTCCAATCATATAGTTATTTGGAGTTAAGTGCATATAACTATTATCACTTGTTACACCTATATTTTCAACACCAAAACCGGCAATAGTATCACCTGTATAAATTCTTGTGTAATCGGGGTCAACATATAAAAAATCGTGGGTTAATGCTTTACTCATGTTTTTTCCGCTAACAGCAAAACCACCTTTATTTGATTTTGCTCCGGTATCTTTAACGTAAATGTGAACACTATCGGGATAAACAACAAAGACAGTTTGTCCGTTTTTATCTTTTACTTCAAATAATGGAATTGTGTCGGATGTTGCAACATCACCCTGAACAACCATTTTACCAATC
>MENF01000186.1:0-652 GCA_001769035.1 Bacteroidetes bacterium GWA2_32_17 | reverse complement strand
GAATCCCAAGTTACCCAAGTATTAGGACTTGTGCCGTGAACAGTAAGTACTTCACCATTGTTACCATGACTGCCGTCATAATCATAAATATGACCATTATACATATCAATATAATTTGCATTACTATTACCTAACCCAAGAATATGAATTCCTGTAATATTATTGTTATTCATTAAAATATTATAAGTTCCAGCGGAATTTCCGTTTGCAAGGGCTTGTGCTAATGTTTGAGTAGAGCTAAAAGTTGTACCTGTTAAATTTAATCCAGTGCCTGCTGAATATGTTGTATTTGCATCAGTACTAGAAACTGTAAAATTAGGATAACTGCCAGAGACCGTAGTTGCTCCACCTTGTGCAATTGTTACTGTTTGGTCGGGTGCAGTGTTTGAAATAACAGTTCCTGCAACATTAATTCCAGAACCAGCAGTATAAGTTGTATTTGCATCGGCAGCAGGTGCCCAATTTGTTCCATTATATTTTAAAACTTGTCCATTGGTTGCCGACATTGAATTAAGTTTAACAGCTGTTACATTTCCGTCTGCAATTTTAGATGTAGTTACTGCATTGTTTGTTATTGTTAAAGCACTTGATCCAGTAACTTCGCCAGTATGAGTTGCATTTGGGCTCGAATTGTTAACTGTAAAGTTAGGGT
>MENF01000185.1 GCA_001769035.1 Bacteroidetes bacterium GWA2_32_17 | reverse complement strand
AAAAAAGTAAAAAAAAAGAAAACATCTGAATAACAGAATAATAGAGCTTAAGTTGACGCGTATGCCCAACGGGACTTATTTACAAAAGTTTTTTAGCACATCAAAATAATTTTAACCCTAAAAAAAATCATTAGTATTTTGTATTAAAAAAAATGTATATTTGCAGTCCCTTTTTAAACCTTATATTTTTTAGTGTATGGGATTTAAGTCTTAGGGTAAATTAAAGACAGTAATTGAGTAACACAAAAAAAAATTAAAAATGAAATCAATCGAAATTAACGCACAATTGCGTGAGAATGTTGGAAAAAAAGCATCAAATGCTTTACGTAAATCTGGTTTAATTCCTTGCGTACTTTATGGTACCGAAAAGAACGTTCACTTTTCGGCAGAAGAAAGTCAGTTTCGTAAACTTGTTTACACTCCCGATGTGTATTTTGCAAAATTGAATATAGATGGCACCGAACATAAAGCTATTTTAAAAGATATTCAGTTCCACCCTGTTAGTGATAAAATTTTACATATTGATTTTCTAAACATTTCTGACGAAAAACCTATCACATTATCAGTACCTGTTAGAACTACCGGCTTTGCAATAGGTGTTCAGGACGGTGGAAAATTAGATCAGGATATGCATCGTATTAATCTTAAAGGTTTATTAAAAGATTTTGTTGAAGAAGTCGTTATTGATGTAACAGAATTAACAATTGGTAAATCAATAAAAGTCAGCGATTTAAAACTCGATAAATTAGTCGCTAAAGAATTTCCAAGTAAAACTATTGCATCTGTTAGAATTACAAGAGTTGTTAAAGAAGCTGAAGTTGCTGCCGAAGAAACTGCCGAAGGTACACCAGAAGCTACTGCCGAAGGTGCTACTGCCGAAGGTGCTGCTGTTGCAGGTGCTACTGCTGGGGGTGCTACTGCTGATACCGCAAAAACAGCAAAAAAACCTGTAACTGATAAGAAAAAGTAATTATACAGCAAACGGGATAAATTTCCGCATTTTATGAATACAAAAAGGTATAGAGGTATAAGGTATAAAGGCATAAGGAAGAGCAGGTTATACCCTATACCTTTATACCTTAAACTCCGATGTAATAATTTAACCCGTTCAAAGTATAGTGTTTGTCAATAATGTCTGACATATTAAAAAATAAAAATTTTGCCACTAATTTACTCACAAATACTTTTATTTTATTGGTGTTCGTGAGATCGCTTCGCTAAGTTCACGAATAAAAATAAAAAAAAATCGTGGCATTCTTTTTACATTACAGACAGACACTAATTTCTTATATAATTACAACTTAACCGCATGAAATATTTAATTGCAGGTTTGGGTAATATTGGTTCAGAATATTCTGATACAAGACATAATATTGGCTTTATGGTGTTAGATGCTTTAGCAAAAACATCTAATGCTGTTTTTGAGACAAACCGATTATGTTTTAATGTAAAAATTAAACATAAAGGACGCACAATTATTCTAATTAAGCCAACAACTTACATGAACCTAAGTGGCAAAGCAATTAAATACTGGCTCGAAAAAGAAAAAATTTATCAGGAAAAACTTTTAGTTATTTTAGACGATATTGCATTGCCTTTTGGAACAATAAGAATTAAACCAAATGGCAGTAACGGCGGTCATAATGGCTTAAAAAGTATTGACGAAATGCTTGGCAATAATAATTATGCCCGAATGCGTTTTGGTGTTGGAAATGATTTTTCTAAAGGCAGGCAAGCCGACTATGTGTTAAGCAATTTTACCACTGAAGAAAAAAATCAATTGCCAGCTTGTGTTGAACAAATGAAATCAGCTATTATTAATTTTGGATTGGCTGGAATTCAGGATACTATGAATCGTTTTAATGGACCAGCTACTTTTACTGAAAATTCTTAACAATAATCAGATTTATGGTTTTCGTCAACTAATTCACGATATTTTTGTACAATTTTTTTGAAATCTTCCCACGAATCTTTCTTTAAATTTGGATTTCGCAACAAAGCAGCCGGGTGAAATGTTGGCATTGCCAATCGTCCATTCCATTCTATCCAATTACCACGGACTTTTGTTATTTTTAAGTTAGGGTCAATTAATCCATTTAAAGCAGTTGCACCTAATAAAACAATTATTTTAGGATTTATTATTTCAATTTGTTTTAACAAATAAGGAATACATGTTTCTCTTTCTTGGGGAAGTGGTGCACGGTTTTCGGGAGGGCGACATTTAACAATATTCCCAATAAAAACATTTTCGGCTCGCGAAAATCCGCAAACGCCTAATATTTTATCGAGCAATTGCCCGGAACGACCAACAAACGGACGTCCCTGAATGTCTTCATCGCGTCCAGGTCCTTCGCCAATACACATTATTTTTGCATCGAATTTTCCTTCACCAAAAACAACATTTGTTCTTTGTTTTGATAACTGACATTTTTGGCAAACCAAAATTTCTTTTCTTAAATTCTCGAAGTCGTTGTTCATATTTGTTTAATTTATTGCGAAAATAATATGTGTTAACTAACTTTATTTTAAATGTTTGCTTTAAATATTATAATTATTGTAACCTACATTACCGTAACCACGGTTACGATATTTTTTCTAATTATTTTGAAAATGATACTGCTATAACCGCAATTTTTCTTTCGCATGCAGCCGAAGGACTATAAACTGAGTTTTTAACATCGTATAAATTATCGCTTACACCTTTTACTACCATTTCTTCGCCAAAAGCTTCTCTTGTAATAATTAATTTTGAGCCATTTGAGCTGTTACCATTAATATAAGAAATAAAAATACCATCTTTATATTCGTTAAAAAAGTTTACTAAACTTTGAATTCTTCGTTTCGAGAGATTTACGTTATAGGCATTACTGTTTAATGGACTTGCATATCCCTTGATTGTAATTTCGACATTTTGCCCTTTTTCGAGTAATTGTTCCATTAACTGTGTGAATTTAATTAGTTTATCAAAGTTTTTTTCAACACTGTCAATAAAAAAATTTTCTATTTCGGATAATGCTATATTTTTTTTCTCATCTTTTAAATTTTGTGACCAAATATTCTGATATTCATCTCGCATATTTATATACAGTTCGGCTGTTGTGGCATAATTTAAATTAGTTGCTGTATCCCAAGTTCTTGGGTTTGGTTCATCGTTGTGAAAATATAACGAAATAGGAATAAGCTCAACAGATTTTTGTTTAAGTTTAGTTTCTATTTTCTTTTCACTTACACTGTCTTTTTTTTCTTTCGGAAGTGAAATTTGAAAAATATCGTTACAACAACCTGCCGTTGACGCTGTTTTGTCTAATGTTCTATTAGACGAGAAATATGCAAAATCTCTATTAGTTGATATGTTATAATATATATCGTAATTGCAAGAATTTAAAGGGAATCCAATGTTTTGTGGATATTTCATATCCTCTAAATTTCCTTGAACTGAAAAAATATCGGTATTGCCCAAATTGTCGAACCATTCGCTCGAAAAGTAAAGAGTTTGGGTTTTTGAATCGTAAAATGGACTGCATTCATCATCAATGCTGTTTATATTTTTTCCAAAGTTTTTTGGTTCAGTATAATTCCCAATGCTGTCAATTTTACTATACCATAAATCAAGTTTGCCATAACCTCCATCTCTGTCAGACGCAAATAATAAATAGTTTTCTTTTTGTGTTGCTACAAAACATGGGTTTGTAGTGGTGCCACTAATAGAGTTAATAATGTTAGGTAGTAAAATTGGCAAATTCCAATTTTCATGAGCTTTCTCCGATTGATATAATTGGCAATAAAATTTTCCTTTTTTTCTGTCGCATGCAGAAAAAATTATTTTATTATTTGTTACAAAAGTAAAACTCGATATATTTTTATTTGGTATATTAATATTAGAATCTAACAATTCTTTACTGTAATTTGTTGCATCAGATTTTTTAAATAACAAAAGTTTAGAGAAAAAAGTTATGCTATCAGTTATATTTAAAGGTCGGAGCGAACTAATATATTTTAATGAATCGCCAAAATCGAATATTTGAAATTCGCTGTATTTAGTATTGTATAAAGTGTCTAACCTTTTAAATGGTGTTTCGGTTGGGTTAAATGTTAAAAACAAAGCGTTTTCGCATGATGTTATTTCGTGCCGTGATTTTTCGGTAAAATAATTTTTTGTTTTAATATTTGCCATAAAATATTTTCTGTAATTTAATTGTGCCTTTTGATACGAACCAATGCTTTTTTGAACTGTAGCAAGCCAAAATGTAGCTAAAGGAAATTTTATAATATCAGTTTCGGCTACATATTGATACCACTTTTGTGCAATGTTATAATCACGATTCATTCTTGCAGCTTCGGCAAGTTTCCATGCTAAAGGTGAAGTTTCGCCTAATTGTATTGCTTTTGAATAATAATATTCGGCGGCTTCGTAATTTTCAACTTCATAAGATTTGTTTCCATTTCTGATAAATTGCCGGATATTTTGCGATGAAGATGAATTTATGTAAACGAAAATTAAATATAGAATTATAAAATATTTCTTCATTTGTTTTATTTTATTTGTTTGAGGTTTAGAGTTTTTAGTTTGAGGTTTTTAAAAACCCGAAACTTCAAACCTGAAACGTCATACTATCTGTTTATTTTTTTTAGTTTACTGTTCCTCTATTTATTATATTTTTCAGATTGATGTAGATTGAAGAAGATTGATAAGATTGATGAAGACATTCTCCAATCTTGTCTTCTCAATCTATTCAATCTTGTTTTCTCAATCTTCTCAATCTATTCAATCTTGTTTTTTCAATCCTTTCAATCTTTCTTTTCAATCTTGTTTTCTCAATCTTGTCTTCTCAATCTTATCCCTTAACCTCAACCGCTAATATAATCATTCCCTTGTGTGTCTTTAAATAGTCATAAATGTTTCATTTGAATATTAAATAAAAGGTGGACAAATATGTTTCGAAGGTATTTTTAAACTGTTTGGGTTGCCAAAAATATATCTGATAGAAATTTCAAGACCTCCTCTTCCGGCACTTGCAACTTTAAGTGTCGAAATGTTAACATCATAACTTACACCAACTCTAAAATTTTGATAATCAAAAGCAAAGCAAAGTATTCCTGCATCTTTCCATCTTAACCATCCACCCAAATATATCGAACGAAATGCAATACTATTGAGTTTCTGTTGTAAAAGACCACCAATATTTAGTTCATTATACTTTCCCTGCCTGTACCAAAAAAGAGTTGGAAGTACAGAAGTTTTGTCAGTGAGCGAAATATTTGCTGATAAATGAAAATTAAATTTACTATCGAGTTCAACAAGCGATTGGTTAAAAAATGATTGTTTTGGCTTATTCAAATGATGGTAGGCAATTCCTGCTTCGTAAGGTATTTTTTTAAATATATAATTTACAGTTAATCCAAAAGAGCCATCAAAATAGTGCATGTTGTTTAGAGGAAAATTTTCGCCGCTTGGCATATTAGGGTCATATTGATATCCATTATACTGACTTCCGAAATAAAATTTAGAATAATTTATACTATGTTGATTATAAGCAAAATCAATACCACCCGAAACAGTCAAATTAGTGTCGTTTTGTGGTTTGTAATGATACGCTAAAGCAAGTTTAATTTGATTTGTGCTAAAGTCACCATCTCCTGCTTTATCAGTATTAAAAACTATTCCTGCTCCAAAAAAACCTTTTACAGGAAACTGCCTTAAGGCAGCATCAAATGTTGATGAAAATGTTTTGTACGGTGTTGTAACACTTCGCCATTGAGTTCTTTCGTTTGCATGAATTCTGTAATCTGAATTAAACATGCCTGTTAATGCAGGATTTAAGTTTAATGGTGATAAATCTGCCTGAGAAAAGTGAATATCCTGACCAAAAGACGTAACTGCCAGAAATAATCCAAAGATAAATATGAAATATTGTTTTATCATAATTACTTTATTGCTTCATTGTTAAATTGTTTTACTTTGTACTCTATACTTTGTACTTTATACTTTTTATTGTTCATTGTTTACCTACCCACACCCTCTTATTCCCTATAGAGAGCTAACCCGCAAAATGTTTACAGTATTTCTGTTTTTACAAATTATTTCTATCAATTTCTATTTATTTCATTGTTTCATGTTCATTGTTCTTCTTTGTCATTCTGAGTGATTAGCGAAGAATCTTTGTTTTATGTTTATCTTTTTAATTATTTTCAATCTTTTTGTTTACTGAATAACCAATTTTCTGTTCTCAATTTCATTTCCAACCTGTATTTTTAAAATATAAATTCCTCCTGCAAATTTACTGATATTAAGTTCTATTGCATTCTGCTCTTTAAATTTTTCGGATAACATTAATTTCCCCTGAATATTGAAAATACTTATTATAGTTTCTTTTGCGGGTTCGTTGTTATTGATAATGGTAACTTTGTTATTAGCGGGGTTTGGGTATAATGTTATATTTGATTTATAATTATTTTCTTCAATTCTCATTTCTGATAATGCTCGCTTCCAAACTCCGCTACCATTTGTCCCTGCAAAAATATTGTTCCCACTTATAGCGAAAGTTGTAATAATTGAATCTGTTAACCCAGAATTTACGTTAGTCCAACTATTTCCATTGTTTGAAGACATATACACGCCACTTCCCCATGTTCCTGCAAAAATATTTGAACCGCTTATTGTTAATGCACTAACACCAAAATTTGTTGGGAAACCATTATTTATAGAATTCCATAAAGAACCATTGTTGGTTGATAAAAACACCCCACCACTATCAGCTCCAGCATATATGTTTGTATCATTTATTGCTAATGACCAAATATGAGAATTGGGCAACCCATTATTTACGGCAGTCCATGAAGTGCCATTGTTGGTTGATAAAAACACACCATAATTAGTTCCTGCAAAAATGTTTGTACCGCTTATGGCCAATGAATACACATAAGTATACGGTGTAATACCGCCATTAACAGCAGTCCATGAAGAACCATTGTTTGTTGATAAATAAATTCCCTTAGAGGTTGTCCCTGCAAAAATATTTGTTCCACTTATAGCTAATGACGGGAAATGATTATATGCTGGCAAACCATTATTTACGGCATGCCATGAATAACCATTGTTGGTTGATAAAAGCATACCACCATCAATCCCTGCAAAAATATTTGTTCCGCTTTTGCAAAATGAAATAACATCCATAGATGGGAATCCATTATGTACAGCATTCCATGAAGAGCCATTGTTAGTGGTTAAAAATAAACCATTATAAATAGTTCCTGCAAATATGTTTGTTCCACTTATGACTAATGCATTGACTTTATCATGTGGTAATCCGTTATGTACAGCAGTCCATGAAGTGCCATTGTTTATGGATAAAAACACTCCATCGTCAGTCCCTGCAAAAACAGAAGACCCGTTCTGGGCTAATGTTTGGACTCGTGTATTAGTCAACCCGTTATTTACAGTAGTCCATGAAGTTCCATTGTTAGTTGATAAAAACACATCACCACCATAATCATCACCAGTTGCCACAAAAATGTTTGTTCCGCTGATAACTAATGCATTAACAGAACCACTTGTTAATCCGCTATTCACAGCAGTCCATGAAGAGCCATTGTTAGTTGATAAAAACACACCACCACCATAAGTTCCTGCAAAAATATTTGTTCCACTTATTGCAAATGCAGTAACAGATGTACTTGTTAATCCATTGTTTACAGCAGTCCATGAAGAACCATTGTTGGTGGATAAAAATACACCATTACTAGTGCCTGTATAAATATTTGTTCCGTCTATAGCAAATGAAAAACCCATTGTATTTATCGGCAATCCATTATTTATGGCAGTCCACGAAGAGCCATTGTTGGTCGATAAAAATAACCCACCATAAGTCCCGGCAAAAATATTGTTTCCACTTATAGCTAATGACCTGACAGAAGTATTTGTTAAACCGTTATTGACGGCAGTCCATGAAGAGCCATTGTTGGACGATAAAAACACACCATCCCCATTTCCTGCAAAAATGTTTGTCCCGCTTATGGCTATTGAACCGACATTAGTGCTTGTTAAACCGTTATTCACTGCAGTCCATGAAGTTCCATTGTCTGTTGATAAATATAATCCATAACCATATGTTCCAGCAAAAATGTTTGTACCGCTTACAGCTAAGCATCTGAGATAACCCCCATAAGGACCGTTGGTTTGTTGCCATTGTGCATTTGCAAAATTTGCTGTTAAAGCAATAATAATTAAAAGAGTTAGCTTTTTCATTTTTTAATTATTTTTTTGGTTGCTATTTCTTAATTATTTTTATATAACCTAAACCCAAAAACAAGTCTCAAATTCCAAGTCCCAAAAAACAAGCCCCAAATTCCAAATCACAAAACCATTTTTTAAAGTCCTCTCCTTTGGAGAGGATTTAGGTGAGGTTAAACCCACAACTCAAAACCTGAAACCATAAACTTCAAACTGTTATCTATCTAATTAATGTTATATTCCCTTTTTTCTCAAATTGCATTTTATCAATACAAGTAACTTTTAAATAATAGGCAAAGACTGCAGGGTCTTCTGCTTTTCCTCTGAAAGTTCCGTCCCATCCTTTATTTACATCAGTAGTTGAAAATACCATTTCGCCCCATCTGTCGTATATTGCAAAATATATTTTTGAAGCAATATCGGCTTTTACATATAAAATATCATTATTATTATCGTTGTTAGGTGTAAAAGCATTTGGCACATAAATATATGGTTCACCGCAAACTACATCTACTACATATATTGTTACAGTATCAATATTAGTACAACCATATCCATCTAAAACATTTACTAAATATGTAGTAGTTATTGTGGGTGAAGCGGTTGGATTTTGTAAATGAACTCCGTTTATTGTACTAACCGGTGCCCATGTAAATAAATTACTTGAATTAGAAACTGCATATAATTGAGTGTTTTGTCCGGCAAAAATAGTATTGTTATTAGTAGTTGCATCCACCAGAGGGTACGAATCTGAACTTACTACATTAAAAGATTCTGTTGCACTACAACCCTTACTGTCTGTCATTGTAACATTATACACACCTTCGCAAAGATTATAAATAAATGATGATGTTGAACCGTTACTCCAATAATAGTTATAGGGCGAAGTACCTCCATAAGGAATAACCTGAGAGGTTCCGTTACACGACCTTAAACATTTGGACGGGGATAAATTTGAGTTAAACATTAGTACTTCTGGTTGTGTTATAACAATATAAGTTGAATCGAGACAATTATATGCATCTGTTACATAAAGCCAATAAGTTCCTGGGATTAAATTTGTAATAGTTGCCCCGGATGCACCAGTACTCCATGAATATGTAAATGGTGCTGTTCCACCATGAATAACAGAACCTGTAGCCGAAGCTGTTCCACCGTTACAATTAATTCCTGGCGATGTTATTTTTGAATTAATAGAATCGGGTTGATTTACATAAACGTAATTTACTCTTGCACAAAATATAGAATCTGTAACTGTTATTGTATAATATCCTGAACATAAATTATTTATTTGTGTACTTACATTCCCATTATTCCACAAATAAGCATAAGGTGGAATACCTTGCGTTGTTATATTAACCTGTGCATTCCCATCGCATGAGCCATAACATTGTGTATTTTGAGAAGTTGTTGCTATTGCTAAATTTGACGGGTCATCAATTGTAATATTTAATACTGTATTGCAGTTATTTGCATCATAAACAGTTACCTGATATGTTCCCGCATACAAATTAGTAATTAATGAATCATGTAAAGAATTATTCCATGTATAAGTGTAATTGGGTGTACCTCCCGATGGAGTAACAACTGCTGAACCAGTATTAGGATTTACAGGGTCGCAAGATGCATTGGATAAACTCAAAATTGTCGCTGTTAATAAAGGTGGTTGTGATATATTAAATGGCAGAGTATAAGAACAGCCAACATTATCGGTAACGGTAACTGAATAATTATTAACACATAAATTACTTATTGAAGCGGTTGTATCTCCAATATTCCACAAGTATGAATATGGATAGTAACCATTTATTACATTAACTGAAATTGAACCATTACATAAATTGAAACAACTGATATTTTGTATGTTGCCGGTATCAATAGCAAACTGGTCAATAACTACTAAAATTGAGTCTTTTGATGAACATCCAAATTGATTTGAAACAGTAACATGATACCATGTATTTTGTGTTGGCAATACCTGAGGCGATGACGTGTTTTGTCCTGAAATTATTGAAGATAATGGCGACCATAAATAACTAAGAGTATCACCAGCTACATTATAATAAACATGAATAGTTGCATTATTTCCGGGGCATAATGTTGTATCAGGCGACGTAGTAATATTTAATGAATTTAATGTAACTTTTACCGAGTCAATAACATCACAATGTGGAGAAAAAACGTGAACATAATAAGTTGTAGATTGAGTCGGATTAACATTTAGCATGTTATCGTTATGGTTAGAGTTTAATGTATCTGTAAAATTACTATTCGATGACCAGTAATATGTAATTCCATTGGTTGACCCATTTACATAAACGCCAATATTTAAAGAGTTTGCAACACAAAGTGATGTGTCGTTAGTGCTGACAGATAATTGTTCTACAATAATATTTAAAGAAATAGAATCTGCAAGATTACAAGAAGTGGGGTGACTGGCAATTAAGGTTACTATATAAGTTCCTGGATTTGTGTATGTATGAGTAGGTTCAAATGCAATAGAAGTATCGCCGTCGCCAAAATCCCATAAATAATCAGTAGCAAGTAAGCTATTGTTAGTAAATTGAACAGGGGTATTTAAACATACCGATGGTGCCTGAAAGTCGGCAATAGTAAGAGGTAAATCAAAACTGAATTTAAAAACAGCATTATTGCAAACCCATTGAGTACTGTTATAACCACCATTATTAACCGACCATGCACCCGGGTCAGGATAAGTAGGGAACCCATTGCAAGTATAGCCATTACTATAATTGCCACAACTTGCACAAACCGACTCGTAAATATAACCACGTTTATCAAACCGACTTGTTCCGCCGTCAACATGGTCATGTCCGCAGTATTCACTGCTACCATTTTGATGTAATTCACCAAAAAAAGTAGCATATTCAAGGTGCGAAGCATCATCAGCCATAACCATTAAATAAAAATCCTGACCATCAGTAACATTTTGAAAAGCATTTGCTGTAACGTCCATATTATGTGTTCCGTCAACATACCAAACAGCATCACCGTAGTTTGCCCATTCACGCCCCCAGCCGGCAAGATAAACTCTGTTGCAATAATCAACAGAAAAAGCTGTTATAGAAATATTTGGTTTCCCAATTCCAGTTCCAAAGGCTGTACTCCAAATAGGAGTAGATAAATTGTTTGGAAATTTAGTAATAAATTGACCGCTGTTAGGTGTTCCATAAGCTGCATTAAAAATAAAAGTACTACCGGGAGCTTTTGTTTGTCCCGTTATATAAACATTAAGTGATTTGTCAACTCTTATAAAAAATACCTGGTCATATAGTGACGAACCAAAATAAGACGATTTTATTAAAGTTGTTCCGTTTGAAGATATATGTGCAAAAAAGCCATCGGCAGTACCGCCCTGCGATAATGGCTGATAAACTCCACCTGTAGTTAATATATTTTGAGAATTAGTGCCACCCCCAATATATACATCGCCATTATAATCTAAATCAAGAGAATAAATTGCATCGTCATTACTTCCTCCAAAATAACTGCTAAATTGTAAATTAGCTAAATTTTGGTCGAATTTAAAAACTACTCCATCTTCTTTTCCCGAATAAGTTGGTTGAAAAGCACCTGCTGTAACAGGAAAATTACTTGAAAAGGTACAGGTGCCAACATAAACGCTTCCGGCTTTATCAACTATTACTTCGCCACGTGCACCGTCTGCATAATTATAATACAAACTATCATTTCCCTGCATCATAAAAGAATTGTAACTCTGCTTAAAATTTAATCCATCGTTTTGCGACCCGCCAATAAAAGTTGATGTTAAAAGTTGAGAGCCGTTACTACTTAATTTTGAAACAAAAATATCGGTGCCTTGATTAAAATATATAACATTATCATACGAAACAGTAGTTCCACCATTAAATGTACTATCAAAACAATTAGTTGTAGTTGGAAAATCAGTTGAGCCCGTAGTACCCATTATTATTAAATTATTATTTCTGTCGCAAACCAAACTGTGTGGCAATTCTTCGCTGATGGTTCCTCCAAGATATGTTGCCCAAAGTCTTTGCGTTCCAGTTGAGTCATATTTAATAATTGAAATATCACAACCGTAATAATTGCCTCCTGCATATTCACCACCTGCATAATTTACCTGATATGCACCAACCGAAACAGGATAACCACCTGTTGAAAACGAAATTCCACCGGAAAAAACATTGCTTTGGTCGTCGAATGTGGCAGTAAATCCCCAATTGTCTGTAGTAGCACCTGTATATGTAGAGAAAACCAGAGTAGGGTCAATTATTAATGGTTCGTTATGGTTATAATCGGTGGGAAATTGGAAAGCAACATTTCCGTTTCGAATAAGAAATTTACAAGTAATTTTTACCTCTTTGCCATTAATTTCCTGATAAGCAAAAGGTTTTAATTCGGTAACTTTGTTTATACTTGTTTTTACAATTAAAGAACCATCTGTATCAACATATAAATCATCCTGACCTTCATAAGTAAGTCTTATATCGTCAGTATTTCCGCCTGGTTTTACTAAAAAATCATATTGTAAATTTTTATCTTTATTAAAATAAATCTGGAAGTCAATATTATCATAAAGATTTTTATAATGAACAACATTATATTTTAAAGCCTTTGAAACCCATTTTTTAGAATCGTTTCCAATAAAGTAACTTGTGTAGTCGCAGTAAACATCAAGAGGTTGAATTTTTTCAAGCGAAGTATTTCCGAATTTTACTTTATAACAATGAAGATTCACTTTCCTGTTGTTATCTAATTTATTTTTTTCACCATGATGAGCATGGGAATGCTTAACGTCTTCTCCTTTAATAAAATTATAAGTCAGCCCATCTTTTTCTAAATACAATGCACCGTTTGGAATTTCAGTTTTAAATAGTGCATTAGAATTCCATTGACCTTTGTTTTCGATAAAGCCGGGTTGTCCGAATATTATAACGGTCGAAAAAACCATTATCAAAAATACAATGTAACGCATAATTTAAAATTTTATGTAAATTTATAAAAATTATTATTTTAAACAAAAAAAATGTAATTCATATATTTTATTAATGTAAATTTGTATTTATTATATAAGACAATGCAACCATTAAAAAAGTTGTATAGTCTATTAAAAAGAATGTAAAAATGTTCAGCCAGGAGCAAATTATTGTAGGTTGCCTTAAAAACAACCGACAAACTCAGAAGGTGCTTTACGATATGTATGCTTCTAAGTTTCTTGGTATGTGCATGAGGTACGCTAAAGACAGGCAGGAAGCTGAAGATGTTTTACAAGATGGATTTCTGAAAATTTTTGGCAGAATTAGCCAATATTCAGGAATAGGTTCTTTTGAAGGCTGGATGAAACGTATAATAGTAAATACTGCAATAACAAATTACAGACAAAATTTAAAACATTATTATAAGCAATCTATTGATGATATTAATGAAAGTGATATTGAATTAAATTTAGCAGAATACGATTATTCTTTAGAAGAATTGTTAAAAGTTATACAAAACCTCCCGCCCGGTTATAGAATGGTTTTTAATATGTATGCAATTGAAGGTTTTCAGCATAAAGAAATTGCAGAAATGATGGGAGTGGATGTTACAACTTCTAAATCGCAATATTCGAGAGCTAAAAAACTTTTAAGAACTAAATTAGAATCTTTAAAAAAAGAAAAATTAATAGAACGTCAAATATAAAACAAGAAACATTGAAATAAAATAAATTGAAATACATTGAAATACATAGAAATAAATTAGTAATAATGGATAAAAATAACAATTTTGAGAATTTTTTTAAGGAAAACTTAAATAACCTTAACATTGAGCCAAGCACTAATGTTTGGAAAGGTGTTAAATCTAATTTATGGTATTCCGATATTCAAAATTTATTTTATAGCTATACTATACAACCAGCAAGCAATGTATGGCGAATGATTGCTTTTAAATTATGGTTTAAAGAATTTGTGATATTTTCACCTAAAACATTTAATATTTATTATTTAAGTTCAGTTATTATTGCAATTTCTTTAATGTTTTATTTAAATAATTTTACTGATAACAATTCGATAAATAAAGTTTCTAACCAAACTAATGTTCCTTTAAATAAAGATAATAATATTATAATTAGTGATGTAACTGATAATATTTCAGATGTTTATACAAATAAGCATATTGAAAATAAGAAAAATTCGGAAAACACAAACAACGATAATAGTTTGTTAGTTAGATACTTAAATAAAAACAACAGTTCCGATTTAATTAACAAAGTAAATAATAATATTAAAAACAATAACAAAACTGATATAAAATCAAATAAAATTGATTTAGAACCTATAATTGACAATAATGAAATTGCTTTTAACGATTTTTCAATACGCGATTATTCATCATTGTCGTTTATGTCAAAACAATCTATTTTGTTAAACATTAATCATTCCAATGACTCTGTTTTTACAAATAGGAAAGTTGGAGAATATAATCCTAAATGGTGGTATTGGTCAATTGAAAGTTATTTGCTCCCGCTTTCAAATTCCGCTACATATAAAGTTAAAGATTTAGAATTTTCTGATTTTAATAATAATATAAATGGTAAAACAATAAACACTAATACCCTTTCAGGTGGAATTTTAGCAGAAGCGAAACATCTAAATTTCTCTTTTCAAACAGGAGTATCTTATAGTAAGTTAGCCGATAAGCCAAACTATCAGTATTTAAGTTTTAGAAGAGATTCTATTTTAGTTACTCAAATTGAGCATGGAGGGTATTATCACTATTTTGAAATAGAAATATTAAATTTAGATACTTTATTATTAACAGGGCATTACGTTTATATAACAATTCATGATTCAGAATTTGTTGCAACAACCGATACTATTTCAAAATATCAATCAAACATTGTTAAAACAATAGACCATAACAGAACTTATAATTCTTTCTCATATATTGAAGTACCTTTAATTGCTGGATATACCTTTAGTCAAGGAAGAATAAATTTAACTTTAAGAGCTGGGTTCGTTGCAGGAATACATACTAAAACAACAGGATATTTGCCCTCGCCTTATTCCGAATTTGGTACTATTGATATAGATAATAATTTAAGCAGAAAAATTATATTTTCGGGTATAGCTGGTATCGAAGTTGCTTATGATGCAACAAAACACATTTCTATTATTGCGGCTCCAATTTACAGATTTAATTTATCTTCTGTGTTTAAAAAAGATTATGTTATGGATGAGCGTTTTAAGAGCATTGGTTTTAAATTAGGATTAAAATATAAACTAAATTAACAACAATTAAAAAGTTTATAGTTTAAAGTTTAGAGTTTCGGGTTTTTTAACAACTCTAAACTAATTAATAATGAGATAATAACTAAAATATAAACAGATGTAACATCCACGACTAAATAAAGACACACAAGGGAATGATTATATTTAAGGTTGAGGTTAAGGGATAAGATTGAGAAAATAAGATTGAATAGATTGAGAAGACAAGATTGAAGAACGTCTTCATCAATCCTATCAATCTTCTTCAATCTACATCAATCTGAAAAATATAATAAATT
>MENF01000184.1 GCA_001769035.1 Bacteroidetes bacterium GWA2_32_17 | reverse complement strand
TTTAGAATTAGTTAAAAAATTGGAGTTGGACTTCGTGGAGGGTTTTTTGTTTCTTTTTTGGTGGTGAAAAAAGAAAAATAAAAAAAATTTAAATTAAAATTACCAATGACTTTAATTTTTAAAAAGGGTTTTTAAGGTTCGACTAAATAAAAAATCAAATTAACTTTGACTCTGATTAGTTACCTTATTTTTACTTATTAATCATTCTCTTTAATTTTATTTTTTTTAATATTTATTTTACAATTCAACCATTACAGGACAATGGTCGGAGTGTATAACATTTTGAAAGATAGTAGCCAATTTCAGTTTGTTTTTTAAACTTTCGCTTACAAAATTATAATCAATACGCCATCCTAAGTTTTTATTTCGCGAATTTTGACGGTAACTCCACCAACTATATTCGTTTGGCTGATTGTTAAATACTCTAAATGTGTCTATTAAACCTAATTCAAGAAATTTGGTTAACCATTCGCGTTCTTCTGGTAAAAACCCCGACATATCGGTATGTTGAGAGGGATTATTAATGTCAATAGGTTTATGACAAATATTAAAATCGCCCGAAACAATTAAATTGTTTTTGACTTTCAATAACTCTTTAATGTAATTATAAAAAGCATCTAAAAATTCCATTTTAAAATCCTGTCTGATATCGCCCATAGAACCAGATGGTACGTAAACAGAAATTTGAGTAAACTCACCAAAATCGGCTCGAATAACTCTACCTTCTTCGTCAAATTTTGCAATTCCAATTCCTGTTGAAATAAAATCGGGTTTTTGCATAGATAACAAAGCAGTTCCACTGTAACCTTTTCGTATTGCACTATTCCAAATTGTTGAATATCCCAAATTTATAAATTGATTTACATCAAACTGATCGGTGGATGCTTTTAATTCCTGAAAACATATAATGTCGCATTTAGATTCGTAAATCCAATTTAATAAACCTTTAGATAATGCTGCACGTATTCCATTTACGTTGTATGAAAATATTTTCATCTGTTTATATTTTATTCGTTGGTTTAAAGTTTAGAGTTTTAAGTTTGATGTTGTTAAAAACTCTAAACTAAAAACTTGAAACTTTTTTTAATTTATAGTCAAAAATAGTTATTTTTGTATAAATACTGTTTAAATGATAGTTTCAATTTTAGGTACTCGTGGAGGGATAGGTTCAACAACTTTATTGTCGAATTTATATCAGCTTATTAAAGAAGAAGGCAAAAATCCTCATTGGCTTTCGCTTACTGCACCATTTCCACCTTTGTTTTCGCAAAATAATTTTAACTGGGAAAAAATATTTTCTATTAAACGAAACATTCCTGAGTTTGATAGAAATAAATGTAATAGTTGTAACGAATGTGTTTTACTATGTGTTTATAATGCAATTGAACATAGTCATGATGAATACAAGATACACAGCCATTTATGTAATTCATGTGGATTGTGTATAAGTTGTTGCAAACAACGTGCACTTGATTTTACATTAACTGATTTAGGGGGAATTTATACAAATCCAACATTAAATAATAGTTTGTTAAAACTAGTATTAAACGCTCAAGAATTAATTTCGGAGTGGCACATATCAAATATTTTTAATTTCTTAAAAAAACATATTAGTAAAAATGAAACGTGCTTTATTGATATTTCTTCGGGATACAAAGAACTATGGGGTGAATTTTTTAAATTATCAGATATTGTAATTTTATATACTGATGATACACTAGTTTGGGATATAATATATCAATCACTTTCGCAACAAAGTACCAAATTAATTCTTGCAGTTACAAAATCGTCTTATAATGAATTTATAAAATCTGGTTATTCGTATGCTATTCCTGTTCCTTATAATAAAGAAATAGCTATAAGTTCAATTCAAGGTGAAATTGTTAAAGATTTATTTTTTTATAATTCTTTGCAATCTATTAAAAGTATTATTAATGAACCCGTAACAAAATGATAGAAGTTTTGTTGATATCAGACAAAGGAGGTACCGGTAAATCGTCGGTACTTAAAGCTTTGCAGGAAATTTATTATAAAGAAGCAATTTTTGCCGATTGTACGTTTTCAATAAATTATAATAAACATACAATTATTAGCGAAGAATTTTTTGTAGATGGTGTTGAGGCAATAGTAAATAATGAGAATTGTTTGTTATGTGGTGATTGTGAACAAATTTGTGAGTTTAATGCACTTTTGTATAATCCAAATGGAATTATTATTGATGCTCAAAAATGCACAGGTTGTAGCCATTGTGTGTTTATTTGCCCTACAGGAGCTATATCATTAAAAAAAATTAATGCGGGTAAAATATTGCTCACACGAAATAATCAGGATGCAATTTATATTTACGGCATTATTCAACATTATTCACATAATAGCAAACGTCCTGTTTTAAAAATCAGAAACAAGGCTTTTCAATTTGCAATTGAATTAAATAAAAGCATTATTTTTATAGAAACGTTGCCGGGTTGGGATAGACTTACACATTCACTTCTGTTTTATTCCAGAATGCTTGTACCAATTGTTGAACCACACCAATTTGTATTCGATTTTCTTGAAAAAGTAAAAGATTATTCGTTAGCAAATAGAATTGAAGTAAAATTAATTATTAATAAATCTGATATTAATTATGAAATTACATCACAAATAATAAAAAAATATAATTTTTGGGAAATAATTTGTATTCCTTGGAACGAAAACCAAAATTCAAAAATTAGCAATTACTTTGTAAACTTTATTTAAAAAAAATGGAACACGAAATATTATCATCGGGAAACAAAGCGTTAAAAATAAATTTGAATCCGGCAATTTTTGGCACAATTGCCGAAATAGGTGGTGGACAAGAAGTTGCACGTGAGTTTTTTAGAGCAGGTGGTGCTTCAAAAACTATTGCAAAATCAATATCGGCATACAATAAAACATTCAGCGATTCTATTTATAAATCAAAATCGGAACGATATGTTTCGGAAGTTCGATTAAAAAAAATGCTCGAAGTTGAATACTCTGAATTATCAAAACTACTTGATAACATAAGAGGTAAAACTTCAACATTTTTTGCTTTTGCAAATACAGTAGAAACAATAAATTATAAAAAAGATAATAAAGGACACGGTTGGCTCGGAATAAGATTTCAATTAACATCACAATCCAAACCAAATGATGTGATTATTCATGCGATTTTACATGAAAATGACACTATGTTACAACAAAAAACTTTAAGTGTTTTAGGAATTAATTTAATATTTGCAAGCTTTTATTTACACAACAATATTGACGAATTTTTAATTTCGCTTTTAGATAATTTATCGGATGACCGATTAGAAATAAATATGATAAGCGTTTCGGGCTCTGCATTTACCACATTAGATAATCGTTTGCTTAGTGTTAAATTAGTTAAATTCGGCTTAACCCCTGTAAGTATGTTTGACAGGTATGGCGAGGTTCAGCAACCTGGCGACATGGTTTACAACAAAAATGTTATGTTGTTGCGTGGCAGTTTCCGACCTATTACATATATTGAAATAGATATGCTTAAATCGGGTTTCGCAACTTTCAAAAAAGATGTTGATTTTGAGGATGATACAAGTGTTGTTCTTTGTGAAATGACTTTAAATAATTTGTTAGATAAAGGTGAATTTCATGAAAAAGATTTTCTCGACAGAGTTGATTTATTAAATGGAATGGGGCAAAATGTTATGATTTCTAATTTTAAAGAATTTTATCGTCTTTCAGCATATTTTAGTCAATTTAATATTAATAATCTTAGAATGATAATGGGGGCTGATATACTAAAAAAAGTAATTGACGAAAAATATTATGAAAATTTAAGAGGTGGGATACTTGAAGCTTTTGGCAGATTGTTTGGTAAACATGTTAAGCTTTACATTTATCCTTTCAAACATAAAGCAAATGAACCTTATAATACATCACTAAATATTGAAGTTCAATCGCACCTAAAAGCTTTAATTGATTACTTGAAATATAATGAAAAGATTATTGATATAAATTCAAAAAAATTTAGTTCACTAATTTACAGCAATAGAAAAATTAGCGAAATGATTAAAAATAACGATGTGAATTGGAGAAAAATGGTGCCAAAATATATATCCTATAACATTATGAAAAAGGGATTATTTGGTTATAAGAATTAATATTTATATTTTGCACAAGGTAAAACATTAAATCCGATGGTTATCGGATTAGATTTCAGGTAGAGGGTATAAATCTTAAAATTTATCCTATTAACAGTATATGCTTAAATCCTTATCGGAAATAAACCAAACAGTTGATACCAGAATAAAAAAGGGATTTTTATCAAAACTTTTTTCATTTATTGGTCCTGCTTATTTAATCAGCATTGGTTATATGGACCCTGGAAACTGGGCTACTGATATTGCCGCAGGTAGCAGTTTTGGTTATCAACTTTTATGGGTTTTGCTTTTATCTAATTTAATTGCACTTCTTATGCAAACTTTAAGTGCAAGATTAGGAATTGTTCGTGGACTCGATTTGGCACAGGCAACACGCGAAACTTATCCCCGAATAGTAAATTTTATTTTATATGTTTTTGCCGAAATAGCTATTGCTGCCTGCGATTTAGCCGAAGTTTTAGGAATGGCAATTGGGTTAAATCTTTTATTTAATATTCCATTAGTATTTGGTGTTTTAATAACACTTTTTGATACTTTTATTTTACTTTTTCTTATAAATAAAGGTATAAGGAAAACTGAAGCTTTTATTGTTGGTTTGATTAGTGTTATCGGATTAGCTTTTTTAGCTCAAATAATTATGGCAAGCCCTTCATATATTGATATATTTGGAGGGTTTGTTCCTAAAATTTCTTCTACCGATGCACTATATATAGCCATTGGAATAATTGGTGCCACAGTAATGCCTCATAACATATATTTACATTCATCACTAGTGCAATCGCGTAAATTTAACCGCAACGAAAAGGGTATCCGCGAAGCCATTAAATATAATTTTATTGATTCTTTTGTTGCCTTAAACATTGCATTTTTAATAAACGCAGCTATTTTAGTTTTATCTGCTGCTACTTTTAACAAATACGGATTAACCGAAACAATTGGAATTGCCGATGCACACAATTTATTGGGAACATTGTTAGGAAGTAAAATAGCCCCGGTTTTATTTGCTGTGTCTTTAATTTTAGCCGGACAAAGTTCTACAATTTCGGGGACTTTAGCCGGGCAAATAATTATGGAGGGGCACATCCAGCTTCGATTACAACCTTGGGTTAGACGAATGATTACAAGACTTTTAGCAATAATCCCTGCAATTATTACAATTATGTATTTTGGCGATAACCACACCGGAAACTTGTTGATTTTAAGCCAGGTTGTGTTGAGTTTACAATTAGGATTTGCCATTATACCAATGATTCATTTAGTTAGCGACAAGAACAAAATGCAGGGATTTGAACTTAAATTGTTTATGAAATTTCTTGCATGGATATCTACATTAATAATAGTTTCACTAAATGTTTGGATGGTTTTCTCAGAAATATTAAAATTGTTTGAAAACCAAAAAGTTTCTATTTTTATTTCATTATTAATTTCTTCAGTAGCTTTGTTTGCATTATCTTTATTAATTTACATAACTTTTATGCCTATGTTCCGAAAAATTTTAAGGAAAGTAATTCACGTTCCGCATTTCAAGTATGAGAAAATCGAAATTTCACCAAGTTCGTCATTTAAGAAAATTGCTATTGCTATTGATTTTAGCAAAGTTGACAAAGACATATTAAATACTGCAATTAGTATTGGGAATAAAGATTCAGAATTTTTATTAATACACATTGTTGAGTCGGCTGCCGCAATAGCAATTGGTAATGAGAGTAGCGACTTAGAAACCTCTGACGATGAGCAATCTTTACAATACTATTCATCAATTCTTATAAATGCAGGTTATAAATCAAATTATATTATAGGTTATGGTAACCCCAAGAAACAAATCCCAAAATTTGTTCGTGATTTTAATTCAAATATTTTAATTATGGGAAGCCACGGGCATAAATTCTTTAAAGATTTAATTTACGGAACAACAATCAGTGCTGTTAGGCATAATGTTAATTTACCAGTATTGATAGTAAATAACATTGAACCGGAATAAATGAATTATTTATAAGAATATATTTTTGCTTATTGTAATTCTGTTATTTTTAGTTTGCAAGCACTGTTTAGTGTCTGTCCGTAATATCAGCATTTTAATTTATAGGGAACAATGGCATAAGATATAAGGAAATAGGGAATGACGGCTAAACCCTTATACCATATACCTTTATACCTTATTCCCATAAGTTCTGAATTATAAATATGATATAAATTTACAAATTTTTTCGACTTTTAAACAAGCACTATTTAGAGTCTGTCTGTAATATCAGTGTCTGGATCAGAATGTTCGAGTTTGAGGCTTGCGAAGTTTTGGAAATCAAGGAGTTTACTTATGTAAATGACTGTTTTCAAAACGAGCATAACGAAAAAATCGGACATTATGGACAGACACTATCTACAACTTCTTATTTTTTAAAATAAACCACGAAAGAATTAAAAAAATTGCAATGTAAACAGTTGCAGCTAAAGTATTATCTAATAATGTAACTTCAAAATCGGGAATTTGTGAACTTGAATTAACAACTTGCCCATTAATTGTAGTTTGAAATTGTGCCTGACTTGATACTTGAAAAACATCGGGTGCAGGGGTTAAGTTTGAAATAACTTTCATAGGAAAAAAGGAAAGTACTTGTTCAGGGAAAAAGTTGCGTACAATTGGCTCAAATGGGAAAAAATATAAAATGAAAGTCAAAATTGACAAAGCTATATTTTTTATTAAGAGTGCGAGCATCATTGCAAAAGACATGTATGCAACTGCTTGAATAAAATAAACAAAGGGCAAATAAATATTTTCAAAAATCATTGACCATGTTTCAGAATTATTATAAAATATACCTAAAATTAAAGTTGAAATAGTTACTAATGCAAAACCTGCAATTGCAAAAACAATAATTAGAAGTACTTTTGCCTTAAATAATTCGACCCTTAACAAACCATCAATAACATGCTGACGGAATGTGCGATACGAAAACTCATTACAAATAAAAATCATAGTTATTATTGCAAGCAATAAATTAAACCAACTTGCTATCCAAGTAGTTGTATTCCAAAGTGTTGGAAATTTAAAAAATGTACTGCTATCAAGTCCCGGAAAGTTAATGTTTATTTGAGTAATAATAAATAAACTTAAAATGTATAAAATTATCCAAAACATTGCAGGAACCCAAAATCCTGTGTACGAAAATAATTTTATAAACTCTATTTGAAGTAATCTTTTCATTTTTTCATTAATTCAAGATATTGTTCTTCGAGACTTTGAGTGCGTGGTTCAATAGCATTTAGCATAAAACCGCTTTCGAAAGCAAGCTTATTAATATATGCCGAGTCAAAGGGTTGCTGAATATCAATTAAAATGCCTTTATCTGTTGTTGTAACATTCTTACAAACACTTGAACGAACCAAAAATTCGAATAATTCTGAGTTTCTATCCGACGAAAGAAAAATTTGTTCGTTAGTAGATAAAAGTTCGTGCATTTTACCTGTTTTAATAAGTTTTCCTCTTTTTAATATTGCAACATTTGTACAAACCTTTTCAACTTCATCGAGAATATGACTTGCAATAATAATTGTTTTGCCCTTTGTTGCCTCGTTTTTTATTATTTCTCTTATATCGGCTATTCCTTGTGGGTCGAGACCGTTTGCAGGTTCGTCGAGCACTAATACATCGGGGTCGCCAAGTAAAACTGCTGCCAATGCGAGTCGTTGTTTCATGCCAAGCGAAAAAGTATCAAATCTATAATGTTTTCTTTCGATTAAACCAGTTATTGTTAAAACTCTATCAATATCAGAAACAGGAATTTCTTTTATTTTTGCTGTAATAGTAAGATTTTGCTCAGCAGTTAAATACGGATAAAAGTTTGGCGTTTCGATAAGTGAACCAATGCGTTTTTTATTTTGATTTACATTCATTTGCCCGAACCACATAAAACTTCCACTATTCTGATTGTTGATTCCCATAACAATTGACAGTGTCGTAGTTTTTCCGCTACCATTGGGTCCTAAAATTCCAAAAACCTGTCCGGCAAGAATTGAAAGCGATAAATTATTTAAAGCTTCAACATTTCCATATCGCTTACAAATATTTTCTATTTTAAGAATTTCGTCTGCCATACATGATAAAATAACAAATTTCAAATCCCTAAATCTGAAACTATAAACCCGAAACTAAAAACCAGAAACAAAGTATAATGAACAATAAACTTTTTTAAACTTTTTTGAACATAGAACAATGAACATTTTTGAACTTTTTGAACTTTTTGAACTTTTTTGAACATAGAACAATGAACATTTTTAAACTTTTTGAACTTTTTTGAACAATAAACTACAAACTAATTAATTCCCCATTTCCGAAATAAATTTAAGTCGCATCAAACGAATTTCGTCCATTGAGTAATCATCTTCACCAAGTTCTTTTAGTGCATCTTCTAAATTGTCGCTATCGGCATTTCTAAAATAGTCATATACTTCTAATTGTTTTTCTTCATCAATAACTTGCGAAATAGCATAATTTAAATTTATTTTTGTTCCCGAATAAACAATTGCTTCAAGTTCGTTTAATAGTTCCTCAAAATCAACACCTTTTGCATTGCAAATATCATCTAACGGTATTTTGCGGTCAATACTTTGAATAATAAAAACTTTAAGACTACTTTTGTTAATCACCGACTTTACAACCATATCTTGAGGGCGTTCTATTTCATTTTCTTCGACGTACTTAGTTATTAATTCAATAAAAGGTTGCCCAAATTTTTTTGCTTTACCCTCTCCAACACCAACAATGTTTTTCATTTCGTCCATTGTTATTGGATATTGAATTGCCATTTCTTCAAGCGAAGGGTCTTGAAAAATAACAAAAGGAGGTAGTTTTTGTTTGTTTGCAAATTGTTTTCTCAAGTCTTTTAACATCGCAAAAATAATAGGGTCTGCTGCATTATCGCCAACTTGTCCTTTGGGCATATCATCGTCGTCGCCTTCTTCGTATTCATGGTCGCGCATTAGCATAATTTCATAAGGCACTTCCATAAATTTTTTACCCTCATCGCTTACACTTAACAAGCCGTAATTTTCTATATCTTTAATAATAAATTTCTTAATCATTGATTGTCTGATTACGGCTAACCAGTATTTTTTATTTTCATCGCTACCTATTCCGAACGATTCAAGGTTATGATGGTTATATGTTTTAATTGACGATGTTGCATTTCCGCATAAAATATCTGAAATATGTTCAGCTTTAAATTTTTCCTGAACTTCTACAATACATTGTAAAACAGTAACAATAGACTCACTGCCATCGAATTGAGTTTTTGGATTTAAACAGTTATCACAATTTTCGCAGTTGTTTTGAGTATATTCTTCGCCAAAATAATGTAAAAGTAATTTTCTGCGACAAACTGATGATTCGGCATAAGAGACTGTTTCGAAAAGTAATTGTTTGCCAATTTCTTGCTCAGCAACAGGTTTGCCCTGCATAAATTTTTCGAGCTTTTGAATATCGTCGTAACTGTAAAATGTTATACATTGTCCTTCTCCACCATCTCTTCCAGAACGTCCAGTTTCCTGATAATATCCCTCTAAACTTTTTGGTATATCATAATGTATAACAAATCTCACATCTGGTTTATCTATACCCATTCCAAAAGCTATAGTAGCAACAATTACGTCGGCTGTTTCCATTAAAAAAGCATCTTGATTCCTTACACGGGTTTGAGAATCAAGTCCTGCATGATATGGTAACGCTTTTATTCCATTTGCAACTAATTGTTCAGCCATTTCTTCAACTCTCCTTCGGCTAAGACAATAAACTATTCCTGATTTTCCTTCGTTATTTTTTATAAACCTAATAATTTCTTTAGTGGCACCAATTTTTGGACGTATTTCGTAATATAAATTTGGACGATTAAACGAAAATTTATAAACATTAGCATCAATAATTTCTAAAGTTTTTAATATATCGTGCTGAACCTTTGGCGTAGCAGTAGCGGTTAGAGCAATAACTGGCGCTTTCCCAATTTCATTAATGATTGGTCTTATACGACGATATTCTGGTCTAAAGTCGTGTCCCCATTCCGAAATACAATGAGCTTCATCAACTGCATAAAAAGAAATTTTTATATTGCGTAAAAACTCTACATTTTCTTCTTTTGTGAGCGATTCGGGGGCAACATATAGCATTTTAGTTTTTCCGGAACTAACTTCATCTTTTACTCTTTTTATTTCTGTTTTATTTAGTGATGAGTTTAAAAAATTCGCTATTCCTTCTTCACTACTGAAATTTCTTATTGCATCAACCTGATTTTTCATTAATGCTATAAGCGGCGAGATTATTATAGCAGTTCCTTCCATAATAATTGCAGGCAATTGATAGCATAATGATTTTCCTCCACCGGTTGGTAAAAGCACAAATGTGTCTTTTCCTGCTAATAAGTTATCAATAATTTCTTCCTGATTCCCTTTAAAAGTATTGAATCCAAAATGTTTTTTTAATAATTGATGTAGCGTCTTTTCCTTTGTTTTATCCATTTATTTAACTTTCTCTTAATATATTTTGATGTTAGTGTCAAAAAAAATAATTTTGTAACCTAAAATTAGAACATTTTTTAATACTAATGCAAATAAATAAAATAATTTTGACAAACTTACAAAAATTGGAAACTAATACAAATATAAAAGAGCTTGCTATAAAAACTATAGAAGCTGAATCTGAAGCAATAAAAAAGATTGCTTTATTAATTGACGATGACTTTGAGAAAGTTGTCGAATTAATTTTTTCGGGAAAAGGAAGAGTTATTGCAACAGGTATTGGCAAAAGTGCCATTATCGCTCAAAAATTAGTTGCAACTCTTAACAGCACTGGTACGCCCGCTGTTTTTATGCACGCTGCCGATGCAATTCATGGCGATTTAGGAATTATTTTAACCGATGATGTTGTAATATGTATTTCAAAAAGTGGCGATACTCCCGAAATAAAAGTTCTTATACCTATTATTAATAATAGAGGTAACAAAATTGTTGCAATAGTTTCAAATGCAAATTCTTTTTTATCGCGTAATGCCGATTTTGTATTAAAAGCCACAGTTGACGAAGAAGCATGTCCCAATAATCTTGCTCCAACATCAAGTACAACTGCCCAACTTGTTTTGTGCGATGCTTTAGCAGTTTGTTTACTATATAAGCATGGTTTCACTAAAGAAGATTTTGCTAAATTTCATCCAGGAGGAACGCTTGGTAAAAAGCTATATATGAGAGTTAAAGATATTTACAAATACGAAAATCCTCCTAAAGTTAAACTTAACGATGGTTTAAAATCTATAATTTTTGAAATTTCGTCGAAAAGAATGGGAGCTGCTGTTGTGGTTGACGAAAAAGATAACGTTCTTGGTATTATTACCGATGGCGATTTAAGAAGAATGTTAGAAAAACCATTCGATTTTAATAATGTAACTGCTAAAGACATTATGACTAAATCTCCAAAATATGTTTCGGTTGACGAAATGGCTATTAATGCATTTTACTTAATGGAAAAACATAAAATAACACAATTAATTGTTTGCAAAGACAATAAATATAAAGGAATTTTGCACATTCACGATATTTTACATGAAGGGATTGTTTAATAAAATTTAAGTAACTATTCTTATGCGTAAAAATTGTCACGTAAAGTCGCAAAGTTCGCAATTCACCCTGTTATATAATTCCTATAGAAAGTGGTATGAAAATAAAAATTCTATCTAACGGGGCTAATATAGAAAATTATAATAAGTAAAAAGAAAAAATGACTATGAGATATTATGGTTCCGCCTAAGCGGAACACGCTGTAAGCACGCAATGAAAAAAATCATTAATGATTTTTTTAACTTTGCGGGCTTAAAACTTTGCGGACATTGCGAGCTTTGCGTGACATAATATTTGAGAGAAGAACTTGTATGTTAAATAAAAAATCAAATTAACTTTGACTCTGATTAGTTACAAATTTAAACCTCAAAATACAAAAACAATTAACAATTTTAAATTAATTAAATGGAAAATACTAAAATAAAACTCAGTACTAAAAACCTTGTAAAAAAATATCGCTCAAGAACGGTTGTGAAAAACGTTTCCATTGAAGTTAGTCAAGGTGAAATTGTTGGATTACTTGGACCAAATGGTGCAGGAAAAACAACTTCTTTTTATATGATAGTTGGTTTGATTAAGCCCAACGAGGGAAAAATATTTTTAGATGAAACAGACATTACAACTCTACCTGTTTATCGTCGGGCACAAATGGGAATTGGCTATTTAGCTCAGGAGGCATCAGTTTTTCGTCAAATGTCGGTTGAAGATAATATTCGCTCAATATTAGAATTATCGAAATTTTCAAAAACCGAACAAAAAGAAAAACTCGAATATTTGCTCGAAGAATTTGGTTTAACAAGAATCAGAAAAAGCTTGGGAATTCAACTTTCGGGTGGAGAACGCAGACGTACCGAAATTGCACGTGCTTTAGCACTTAATCCTAAATTTATTTTACTCGACGAACCTTTTGCCGGTGTTGACCCTATTGCAGTTGAAGATATTCAGGAAATTGTTTCAAAACTAAAAGATAAAAATATTGGCATTTTAATAACCGACCATAATGTGCATGAAACGCTTTCAATTACAAACAGAGCATACCTATTAATAGAAGGTAAAATTTTTAAATCGGGAACTGCCAATGAACTAAGTGAAGATGAACAAGTTAGAAAGTTATATTTAGGCAAAAATTTTGAACTAAGAAAATAAAAGCTAAAAAGTTTATTGTTTTATGTTCGTTTAATAAAGTTATTAAGTTAATGGTTACTGAGTTATTATGTGGGCAAGTGCCCTTTAGGGATAGGGTGCGGGGAGGAAGAGTTTCGAAAATTATTTTAGTGTAATTTCAAACGTTTATTGAAATAATAAATAGTTTTAAAAGTTTATATAAATTGTTAGAAGCAACAAATAAAATGCTCAAAGAATATTTAAAAAAAATATTAATTGTTTTTTCTATAACATTTATTTTGTTAATTACATCAGCATTAATAATTACTATTGTGTATGGCGATAACATTAAGCAATATTTTATTTCAAAAATCAATAATTACTTAAGTACCGAAATTAAAGTAGGGACAGTTGATTTCTCTTTGCTTAAAAAATTTCCCGATGCCTGTATTAATTTTCATGATGTTATTGCAATGTCGGCACCGGGATACGATAAAAAAAGTTTTAAAAACATTAATTCAGATACTCTTTTAGTTGCTAAAGAAGTTTATTTACAATTTAATATTTTCGATATTTTTAGCGGAAAATATAATATTAAAGCAATTCATGTTGCCGATGGTCATTCTACAATTCTAATTGATTACAATGGAGGCGACAATTATCATTTTTGGAAAAGTTCTGAAAGTAGCGATACTTCAACATTTAAACTCGATTTAAGAGATATTCGCCTAACAAATTTTACTTTAGCTTTTTACGATAAAGCACAAGATTTAATAGTTAAATGCTCATCGCCCGATTTTAATATTTCGGGGAAATTTAACGACGAAAAATATGAGTTAAAAACGAATGGTGACCTTAAAATAATAAAATTTAAAATTGCTCAAGTTAACTACATTAAATCTGATGCCATTTCTTTAAAAATGAAATTCGATGTCAACAATAACAACATGCACATTAAAGATGGGAGAATAAAATTAAACAAATTAAATTTTGATGTGTATGGGAGCTACTCATATTTAAACAGTAAATTAGATATTCGAATTAAAGGAAAAGACATTGATGTAAAATCATTTATTTCGGCATTACCTGAAAATGTTCAACAAAAATTTCAAGGTTTTTCGAGCGATGGTATTTTTTATTTCGACACTAAAATTAATGGAATAATTAGTTATAATACAACTCCCCGAATTAATACATCTTTTGGAATTAAAAATGCTAACATAAAGCAAGAAAAAACGGGAATTATTTTAAGTAATGTTTTTGTAAAGGGAAGTTTTACTAATGGCGATAAACAAAGTTCTCAAACTTCTAGTTTATTGTTAGATACAGTTTTTGCAACAATAGATAATAGCACATTTTCGGGTAGTTATTCTGTTCGTAATTTTGCAACCCCACATATCGATTTAAAAATTTCCGGAAATTTTGATATCTCACAAATAAAAAAACTTTTTAACATCGAGCAATTAAAAACTTTTGAAGGTAAAATGAAAGCAGATTTCTCGTTTTCGGGAAACGTAGCAAGTTTATCGGAAATTACCGCAGCCGATTATAGAAAATCATTGGTGAGCGGAAGTATATTATTGCAAAATTCAAATGTGCAATTAGCAAAAAGCGTTGACCAGTTTACAAATATTAATGCTGGTTTTACTTTTCATAACAATGATGTAAGGGTTGATAGTTTGAGTTTTTTGATGAATAACCACGATTTTGATGTTTCGGGTTATTTAAAAAATTTAATTGCGTATTTAATGCTCGATAATGAACAATTAACGGTTGAGGCACGAATTCATTCAAAATATATTGATGTTAAAAAATTATTAACAAATAACAATAGCGAAAGCTCTGGATTTGCTTTACCAAAAAATATTAATCTTGCCACTAATATATCAGTTGATAACATTGATTATGGGAAATTTTCGGCAAAACGGGCATCCGGTTTTATTGAAATAAACGATAACACATTAACATTTACATCGCTATCGCTGGAGGCATTAGGAGGCATAGTAAATTCTGATGGTGCTGTTAAAATTACTCAACAAAATAATATTGTTTTGCAAGCAAACTCATCGCTTAAAAATATAAATGTTAATAAATTATTTTACTCATTCGAAAATTTCGGACAAACATTTATTCTTGCTCAACATTTAAAAGGAACTGTAAACGCTGATATAACATTTTGTTCGGAATGGAACGAAAAATTTGAACTTAATCAGAAAAAACTCATTGCATCGTGCTCAATGCAAATTAAAAATGGCGAATTAATAAATTTCGAACCAATGTATAAATTGTCCGATTATATTGCTGTATCGGAGCTTAAACAAATTAAATTCGAAAAACTTACTAACGAAATTTTAATAAAAGACCGTAAAGTTATTATTCCTCAAATGGAAATTAAATCATCGGCATTTAATATAGAGTTAAGCGGTGAACATACTTTCGATAACGTTTTCGATTATAAATTAAAAGTTTTACTTTCCGAAGTGCTTGCGAAAAAAGCAAGAAAAGCTAAAAAAGAAAACGAAGAGTTTGGAACTATTGAAGATGATGGATTGGGACGTACAAGTTTGTTCCTATCAATTAAAGGTACAGTTGACGACTATAAAATTTCCTACGATACAAAAAAAGTTAAAGAAAACATTAAAGAAAATTTGAAACAGGAAAAAGATGACTTAAAAACAATTTTAAACGAAGAATTTGGCTGGTTTAAAAACGATACAACCCTTGCTAAAAAGAAACTAAAAAAAGAAGAACTTAAAAACCCGCAATTTATGATTGAGTGGGACGAGGATAAGCCAGAGGAAGACCAGAGTGATAAAAAGTAATCAGTAATCAGTGGAAAAAGTAATCAGTAACTAGTGTCTAACTGCATAAATAATCTATATTATTAAAACATATAACACTTAACAAAAAATGATAAATTTTTAAGTATGAACACGAATATAAAATAT
>MENF01000183.1:2480-18348 GCA_001769035.1 Bacteroidetes bacterium GWA2_32_17 | reverse complement strand
AACATTTTTTATGGTTTCTTATCATTGGGTGAATAAAAAATGTAATATATTTGCTGCTGAGTAGTAACAAAAACTTACACCGTGCAAAGTATAAGAAGTCTGTATCTTTAATGATATTTTCTAAACCTGCCGTGCTTTTTCTTTTGTAAAAAATAAAAAGATAAAATAATATCGTGTGAGCCGCTATTATATTTTCTAAGAGTTGAGAATACGATATCATAAGAATAGGCAATTGTAAACTGGTTTTTAATTTTAACACCTGCAAGTAAAACTATGGCATCGTTAGTGCGGAAACCAATTCCGGCAGTAATTTTTTCCTGAAAGTCAACTCGTAATCCCAAATCTATAAGTAAAGGTGTTCCAAAAGTTCCTCCAACTAAAAACGATGGCTGAAGTAGAATTTCTTTGTTCAATTCAATTTTGTAGCCACTTGTTATATAAAAATGATTAGTAAGATTAATAGTTGTGTTTATATTCTCAGCATTAAATTTTATTTTATTTCCAAGTAATTGCATTATACTTATTCCTGTATAAAATTTATCGTTATAAAGCCATGCTCCAAAATCAACATTTGGGCAGATTGACTTCATTGAAATGTGTTCTGCAACTACATTATCGTTATTTTGGTACAGTGAAATTTTATTTCCGTCAATACCATATTGCATAATTCCGGCGGCTAATCCAAGAGAGAGTCTGAAGTTTTCAAATTTTGCTTTGTAATTATATGCAACAGAAGCCGAGAAGCGTCGGGTAGGTCCGGTAATGTCATTCATAATATAACTTCCAATACCCATGATTTCGTTTATTTTTCCGTTGTAAGTCAAAAATTGGGTGCTTGGAGCATTGGTGAATCCAACCCACTGGCTACGGTGGTGCATCATAATTTCGCTGTAGGGCTTTATGCCGTTGGAAGCTGGATTAAATACGGTATAATCGAATGAACGTAGCGTAAGTTGAGGCAATTGCTGGGAAAAGCAAGTTATTAAACTGAAAAAAAACACTAAGGAAAATATTTTTTTCATATTTTTATCTGATAATTGTTACATCACCTTTAAAACTGTTCATTCCGGTAATTGTAAGAACATAATAATAAGTAGCTTCTGGCAAATTACTACCGAAATATTTTCCGTCCCAATCATTATTGTACCCTCGTTTTTCGTAAACTACATGACCGTTTCTGTTGTAAATACTTAAATGATTATCGGGATATTGTGAAAGGTTTTCAATAAACCAGATGTCGTTTACGCCGTCGCCGTTTGGCGTAAAAGTATTGTGAATTACAATTTCGGAATAAGATTTTGAAATGGTTGTTAGTGTTATTGCATCTGAGTTTGAGCAATTATTATTATCGGTAATAGTTATTGTGTATGTTGTTTGATTGCTAATTGTTACAGTGGGATTTAAAATATTGGCATTTGACAACCCTGTTGCGGGTGACCAAATAGCTGTATTGTAATTATTTACAATTGGATTAAGTTGAAATGCAGTATTTTCGTAAATTGTTGTGTCGTTTCCGGCATTAACTGATGGTAATGATAAAACTGTAACTAATACAGAATCTGTGTTTAGGCATTGTCCATCAGAAACTTCAACAATATACAAAGTAGTATTTGCAGGATTTGCAGTTGGGTTATTAATATTCGGGTTGTCTAATCCATTTGTAATTAACCAATTATAAGTTGTTCCGCCAGTTGCATTTAATTGAACTGAAGAGCCGTTGCAAACAGAAACATTTTGCCCTGCATTTGCGGGTGGGAGAGGAGTAACAGAAACATTTACCGAATCAATTGAACTACAATTATTTTGTGTAACAGTTACATTGTATGTTCCCCCGTTGCTTACATTTATTGTTGAAGTTCCTTCCCCTGTTGACCATAAATAAGTTGTTCCGCCAGTTGCATTCAATTGGACAGAAGAACCCGAACAAACAGATGTATCATTACCGGCATTGGCAATTGGAAAAGGATTTAAAATAACATTAACTGAATCTGATGAAAAACAATTATTTGAACTTACAGTAACGTAATAAGTTCCATTTTGATTTACATTTATTGTTGAAGTTCCTTCCCCTGTTGACCATAAATAAGTTGTTCCGCCAGTTGCATTCAATTGAACAGAAGAACCTGAACAAACAGATGTATCATTACCGGCATTGGCAATTGGAAGAGGATTTAAAATTACATTAACAGAATCTGTTGAAGTGCAATTATTTGCAGTAACCGTAACATAATAAATTCCACTTGCAGTTACATTAATAGTTTGCGATGTTGAGCCGGTTGACCAATAATAAGTTGTAAACTGATTAGTTGCATCAAGTAAAATCGTGTCGCCTGTACAACCCGTAACATTTGGGCCAAGTTCTATTAGATTAGAGGAATTTCCGAGTACAAAAGCGCTTGAACCGTTAAAAAGCCAGTGATTAACATTTACCAGAGAAAAAGGGCTGCTGTTTACAAAGTTTGTGCTGTCAACTTTATACCATTTTGCAGGTGGTGAATTTTGCCAGTTTGCAACTATTGTTTGATTTCCATCGGCAAGTGAATCGTAATAAAAAGTAAGTCGGGCATAAGTTGAGCCGCTGTCGCGGTTTACATGATGGTAATATAAATCATTCAAATTGCAAATATTAGTATCGGTTTGATTAAGGTTAAATCCATCTAAACCTGCATTGTGATTTATCATACCTGCTGAATATTTGTTTGTTATAGTATTTTCCGGAGTAATTTCAACAGGGCGGTATCTTGGTATTCCAATGGAAGAACCCATTGGGAAAAGGTAATTTGATGCAGTATTTGTTTTTCGTATAAGTCTGCCCGATAAATTATTGCTTATAAAACCGGATGTTCTTGTAATAGCAGAAATGTTTGAATTTTCTATAAAGAGAGTAAAATTATCAAGATTTAATTCTCTGTCATTTAGTGCAATAATATTTAAAATATTTATATTTTGGTTTAGACTTTTTATTCCACTTCCTTGCAAAGTCAGATTATAAAAAGTAGTTGCACTTGTACCTTCAATAGTTTGATTATTTCCTTCAAGGAAAACAGAACCCGATCCTGCAAGAAAAATAAAATTATTAATCCAGTTGCCGGATACAAACCAGATACCATCACCTGAGGCATTTGCATCGTTTGTAAATGTACTGTCAATGGTTAGGTTTCCGAAATTCTGAATGGAACCTGAATTTTCATTATTTACTGCACCTCTTGAGCGGACGATTGCACCGGTGGATATATATATGGGTGCACCATTATTATATAATAACTGCGACTGGATATATTCAGGACAGAAAAATCCAAAGGAATATATTAAAAGTATAAGAGATTTCTTCATAATTACAGACAAACTCTATTTGGTCTTACACACTATTTTTTCTTAACATCTTCATTAGATTTAAAACTATCATTTCTTAATGGAACATCAACATTTACTGGTCCTGGCTCAAAACGCAAATCAGCAAATTTGGAAAGTCGTTTGCCAATCATTGCATCTGCCACGTTGCAAGTGATAAACCATTGAAATGGGGTGTTGGAAGTGGCTCCGTTAAGTTCAACCACATCAAAACTATTAGCTGTTTTATTTTTAACAATTACACCTTTGCAATTTTCATTATCTTCTAATTGAATAAAAACGCGCAAAGGATGTTTTTCGTTAATAATAATATTTTTTGCAAGAATCGGGTCAATGTCAATATGCGCTTTGCCATTCACCAATTTTCCCTGTCCGTAATCCTGAAAATAAAATTCAGGTGTTTCAATTGCGTGAAGCGTTACCGGGTTACCGTCAAAATCGGGAATAGACGAAGAAACTGCCCCAAGAGGATTTTGCCATATTTTATAATGTGTTCCACCGGCCGACCATGCTTCAACAAGTGTGGTGGAAGGCGCTGTCGGGTCCGCTACAAAATAACCTGCTGCAGTTTGTACTCCTGCGAGATTATTAGTTTGCACTCCCGATAAACCATAGTTGTAAGCAGAAAATGCTCCTCCTGCTCCGGAGGTTGGTCCGGCACCAGTTACATTATTTGCAATGCCTACCACCCCATAAGCCGAAGCAGCATTAACCGCTTTACCATACACACCATAGCCTGTATTGTTTGCGGCATATCCATAGACACCTGTTAGTGCGGCAAAAAATGCACCGCCTGAACCACCGGAAACCAAAGTATAAGTTGTAACATTATTTCCTATTCCAAGAATACCTGTGCCATTTGTGTTCAAATTTGCTCCATAAACGCCAAATCCATTGGATTGTACAGTTGCGCCAAATACACCATTTCCGGAACCGGTGCCTGAAGCAGCAATATTTTGTCCTGTCAGACCAATTCCAGCAGCATTTGAATTAGAAATAACAGCAACACAAATGGTATTACTGCCAAGTCCATGCAAAGGATATCCTGGTGCTGCAGTTCCAAAGCCAATGTTTCCATTGGTTTGTTTCACCCTCATTCTTTCAATATTATTTGTACCAATAACAAAATCATTAGCATCTGTTGTTCCGAGCCAGTTTTCTGAAACCCCAATGGTTGAAGTTCCATAAATAGCAGGGCTGGCAGGATTAGTAATTCCGGCATTTCCCAGCAAATCCCATGCGTTTCCACTTCCCGAACCAACCACTACCCATTGCGTGCCATCCCAGAACCAGAACTGACCGAGGGTAGTATCAAAAACAAGTAATCCTTTTTGAGTTGCCGAAAGCGAAGAACTCATAGCTGTACGCTGTACTGTTGTTAATCGTGGAATTAAAATTCCTTTATTTGTAGATGAAAGCTCTAAAATTGAGTTTGCATCAGGAGTTGTAGTCCCTATCCCAACATTATTCTGAGCATTAATTTCAAAGGAAAAACAAATTACAATAATAATTAAACTTAAATCAATAATTTTTTTCATAACAAAGAAATTTTATTGGTTAAAAGTACAATATTTTTAAAATATAGCAATAATTATAGAATATTTATTTCAGATTATACTGAATTTTAGTAGGTTTGCAATTTACAAAGTTATATAAATTTATTTATATTGAGTTAATTGAGTTTGTTTTTCTTTTTGCAAACTTATTTTAACGATGTATAATTTTCAATAATTTATTTTTTTTAAGAAAATTATAATTTTTATTTTCAACTATTTGATATTTTTTATATTTTTGTCTATAATTAGAAAGAAAAACATAATCAATGAAAAAACTTAAATTACTCCGCCTGCAATTTGAAAATGAAATTAGTGATTATGAAATTCCTGCTTTTCGTGCTGCAATTGCAGAAAAGGTAGGGAAAGACAGTGTTTTATTCCATCATCATTTAGACGATAACACTCGTCTGTACAGGTATCCTCTCATTCAGTATAAAAGCATAAACAATCATCCGTCAATTATTTGTCTCGAAGAAAGTACGGAAGAAGTAAATCGTTTTTTAACCAATAAGGATTGGAACATTACCATTGGGAAAAACAGCATTGAACTTAAAATTCTCAAACTTGATTTAAATCAATTCAATTTACAAGTGTGGGATAAAAATTTCACATACCGAATAAATAATTGGATTGCTTTTAATAGCGACAATTATAAAAATTATCACAATCTGACTTCATTGATAGAAAAAATTCGTTTCCTTGAAAAGATTCTTATTGCTCACATCATCTCATTTGCCGAAGGCGTTAAATGGAATATAGATAAACAAATTCAGCTTGTTATCAATGAAATTCACAAACAGCGATGGATTAAATACAAGGGCATTGAATTTCTTGCATTTGATATAAGTTTTACCACAAATGTTTTTTTACCTGATTATATTGGATTAGGAAAAGCTGTAAGCGTAGGTTATGGGGTTGTAAAAAAAGTCAAAGAAAAAGGAAAATTGAAATTTGAATTAACTGAGGTAAGTACTAATGTTATATGTCAATAAATAATATGACTTCTGAAACTGAAAGATATAAAGTTTATCTTGTCCCACGATATAGGGAAATTTTATCAAAGGGCAGATAAAAATCCTGCACAAAAATCCGAGGGGCAGAATTAGAATTAAAAATTTACAATAAGATGACAAAAGAGGAACATATCAGCTACTGGATTAAAAATGCTGACAGGGACTGGAAGCGGATGCAACTATGTTTTAAAAGCAAAGACTATGTTTTTTGTCTTTTTTGCATTCATTTGAGTCTCGAAAAACTTTGCAAAGCTATTTGGGTGAAATACCATAAGACTGATTTTCCTCCAAGAATCCATAATCTGAAATACATTCTTGAGAAAACACCGGTTATTTTATCAGAAGATGATTGGATTTTTTTGCTTTTTATTAACAAATTCAACTTAGAAGGCAGATATCCCGATTATGCTGATAAAATTTACAAAATATGTAATAAAAAATTAACACAGGATACTATAAATAAAGCTAAAAACATAAGATTATGCTTACAAAAAAACTTGCAATAAACAGGATAAAAGAATTTATCAGTGTTTGTATAGAACGAAAACTGCACTTTAATAAAGTTTTTCTGTTTGGTTCGGTTGTTCAGAAAAAAAATCATAGGTACTCCGATATTGATGTGGCATTGATTTCCGACCAGTTCACCGGCAATCCTATAAAAGATTTACAATCTATAATTCCGATTCTTTCTTCAAGTAAAAAGTTTACTTTAATTGAGCCACATTTATATACAAGTCGTGATTTTAATGAGGACCCTTTTGCTAATGTTATTATAAAAACTGGTATTGAAATAAAAATTTAAAACAGGTTTATGGAAAATACAGATAAAGATAATTTAAGAAAGATAATTTACCTAAGTGCATTATTGCATGATATAGGGAAATTTCATTACAGAAGTCAGACGACAAAGGAAGGTGAGGGACATGAATATTTAGGTGAAAATTTTATCAGGGAACATTTTGGTAAAATTAAGGCTTTTGAGACATATAAAGATTTTTTAATAAATTCAAGCAAACATCATACTACGCCTTCCTATGTGAAGATAGCAGATATGTTAGTTTCAACGGAAAGAGAAGAAGAAAAAAGCAAAGAAACCAGACGACCATTATTATCAATTCTATCCTCGGTAAAAATTACTACTGAAAATAATAAACAGGGATTATTCTATTATTATCCTGTTGTGGTAAATCAGGAAAACATATTTCCAATTAATGAACCTGCTATAAATGACCCTGAAAATTGGAAATATGACGAACAGGACAGCATCAAAATGCATCAGGCATTGTTGCAGGATTTTATAAATGAAATAAAAAAAATAAAATCTATTAATAACTTGAATGCAACCACATATACTATATACTATTTATTAAAAAAATATACCTCCAAAATTTCATCAGCCAGCTTTAAATCAACTCCTGATATCAGTTTATTTGACCATCTCAGGGCAACTGCAGGTATAGTAAATTGTTTTACTTATCATTTGGACGAACAATCACTTAAACAATACAAACCTGCTAATGTAAGAAAAGAATTTTATCTTATTAAAGGAGATATTACAGGCATTCAAAAGTTTATTTATTCTGATATTGACCTTCAGGTAGCCGGCGACAGCAAAGGCCTGTCAAAGCGACTAAGAGGCAGGTCTTTTTATATAAGTTTACTGACAGATTTTATAGCCGGACAATTTATAAACAAATTGAACCTGTATGAAGCCAATATACTATATTCAGGAGGCGGTCACTTCTTTATTACCGCACCATATTTTGAAGGAATTGATGATATAATATCGAATTTGATAGAAGAAATAAATCTTTTTCTTTTCAGAAAAACCGGACCCAGGTTAGGACTAATTATTGGCAAGGAAAAGTTTGGCGAGGAATTATATATAAACGCTAACGAAGCAATAGCAAAGGTAAATCATAACCTCAATAAATTGAAATATAAAAAACACGAAAACTATCTTGAAGAAATCATTTTAAATCAACCCGGCAGGCAAGATTTTAATAATGATAAAATAGGAAAAAATCTGCCTTATACCAATTATCTTATTGAAATTACTGCTATTAACAGTAATGATTTTGTAAAAGATAATGACGTTGTAGCAATTTTTGAATCGTTTAATATTTTTTATTTCTTGCCTGATACAAAACCTACAAAAAAAGAAACAGAAGAACAAAAAATCAGAAATTTTCTTAAAGAGAGGGAAAATAAAATTAAGAATTGTAAAATCATTGCAATTAACAATACTGATTTCCTAAAACATTCTGAAAAACTATCCGATTTTAAATTCCCTGTTTCTTACGGTTTTCGTTTTATTGGTAGTTATGCAGAGATTAACCCACAAACAGATGTCTGTTCTTTTGAAGAACTCGCTAAGATAAATTACAGATTTTATTTAAAAGAAGAACAAAACGAACCGGAAAAATTATCATACCCACAATTAGCGGCAATACGACTTGATGTTGATAATCTTGGAGGCATTTTTGGTTTTGGACTGGATGATAAATCTTCATTTTCCAGAATAGCGACTATGAGCCGTGAACTTGATTTATTTTTCAGCGGATATATGAATGTTCTTGCTGAAAAATATAAACTTTATATTACATATTCAGGCGGAGATGATGCTTTCCTGATTGGTTCATGGTTCAATATTCTGCATTTTGCAAAAGAACTTTATGAAAAATTCAAAGAATTTACCTGTAAAAATCAAAGTTTTTCGTTTAGCTCTGGTATTTTCCTTTGTGATGACCATTTCCCGATATCAAGAATGGCTGAAAAAACTGCTGAACTTGAAGAACGAGCAAAAGATTTTGAAAAAGACGAAAAAACAAAAAATGCTGTTACAGTGTTTGACTGCACTTTAAACTGGGATAATTATTGTGCTATGATTGATTTTGCTGAAAAATTGCTGGATTATACAAACGAAGAGGGAACAAAAGACAAGGACAAGCTTGCACGCTCATTAGTTCATCGCTTATTGCGAATTATAAAATCATGCTTAAAACGAAACAGACATGTTGATACAGATATACTTTATAAAAATGTTGCACAACTTCATTATTTATTTGCAAGACATGGTTTTGCTGCTGATAAAATTGAAAATGCTCAAAAAGGAATTGAAAAAGATATTATTTCTGTAATTTTAAAAGTTTTTTCAAAAGAAGACATTGTAAAAAATTACCAGATTCCTTTAAATTATGTAATTTTAAAAACAAGAAAATTAAATAAATAGTAGTATGAAAATTTTTGATTTGATTACACCCCAAGAAATTGTAGAACTTGCCAAACAAAAAGGTGAAGAATTTAAGAAGATTAAAACCAATCAATTACGTAATTTTTTTAATGAAGTAGTATCCATTAAAAATACTATGCTTTCAATAAATGGTTTTAATTTTTCGTTGATTGAACCTAAATTAGTTTTATTAAAACCTAAACTTGCTTATGCAGCAGGCAGGCAAAATATAGTAAAACCATTTAAAACATTCATGGATGAAGTCATTGATGCTGTTTTAAATGCTAATGATAAAAAAAAAGCAGTTGAAAATTTTATCATACTTAACGAAAGTATTATTGCTTATCATAAATTTTATGGTGGAGATTAAAAAATTTAACTTATGTAAATATGGAAAATAATAACAGTACCTATCCGAAATTCCTTGCTAATATTATTATCAGGGGAAAAATTGAATGTTTAACTGGCTTACACATTGGCGGCAGTAAAGATAAACTTGAAATAGGCGGGGTTGATTCGCCTGTTCTCAGAAATCCCCAAAACAGGATGCCTTATATTCCCGGCAGTTCGTTAAAAGGAAAATTACGAACATTGCTTGAATATAGTATGGGCGTTGTTTCTGACAATGGTGATGTATCAACCGACGAGCGGATTGTAAGGTTATTTGGTATTGGCGCTGATGAAAAATCTAAAGACGATGGTCCAACGCGGTTAATTATCCGCGATTGCAATCCTGATTCTGATACTATTGATAAGTGGGAAAAAATGGACAGTGAATTATTATATACAGAATATAAACCCGAAAATACCATTGACCGCCTCACTGCTGCCGCTAATCCCCGTTTTATTGAACGCGTTGTAGCTGGCTCTGAATTTGACTTTGAGATAATTTATGGCGTTTACATAATGTCTGAAAAAGAAGATGCAGATACTGAATTTAAAAAGGTAAATGAAGATTTACAAAATCTGCTTGAAGCAATGCGGATACTGGAACATTCTGCACTTGGTAAATCGGGCAGCAGAGGATACGGTAAAATTAAATTTAAAATAGCTGAACCTGTAATTGTAAAATGTGATGATTATAAATCAGGGCTGGGAAATTATTTAAAAATTAATGAAAAAATTAATGAATACAAAAACCTGTTAGAAATAAAACTTAATTTTAAAACAGCCGCAGTATGATAGAAAATAAACTTCTTCTGAAAGAAATAAAAATACAATTACAAACTGTACCTGATATTAAGGTTAAAGATGTAATTCTTTTCGGCTCTCATGCAAAAGGTGTCGCAAATGAATTTTCAGATTATGATATATGCATTGTTTTAAAAAATGATTATGACTGGAGGACCCGGAACCTTATTTACGACTCATTATACGATATAGACCTTGAATTTGACATTCTACTGGATATTCATATTATTTCTGTAAAAGAAATAGCAACTTCATTAAGAGCTAAACAACCTATATTTGAAAATATATTTAATAATGGCATTTACGCATGATAACAAAGGAAGAACGTAATACATTAATCGAATACCGGCTCCAACAGGCAAAGGAAACTATTGAAGAAGCCCAGATATTGATTAATCTCAAAAAGTACAGGGCATCAGTAAATAGAATTTACTATGGTATGTTTTATTCAATATTAGCATTATCATTAAAATATGATTTTGAAACATCTAAACATCAGCGGTTAATTGGCTGGTTTAATAAAAATTTCGTAAACGCAAAAAAACTTGATTTCAAATATGGTAAAATGATTAACAATGCTTTCAATAAACGGCTCTCCGGCGATTATGATACTTTTATTGAATTTACTGAAAACGATATTTTATCCCTGCTTAACGATATGAAAGACTTTATTGCTGCAATTGAAAATTTTATTAATTCTGTAAAATAATGGGAAATACCAAAATAATATATCTCACACCTCAAAGTACGTTCATTACAGATTTGCGTTCCGACACTCTTTGGGGGATTATCTGCTGGGCTATCCGTAATATATACGGAAATAAGGAACTGGAAAACTTCATCAATTCGTATCAGTCAGAAAAACCTGAACTAATTATTTCTTCGGCTTTCCCTTTTACTTTAAATGAGAATAAAGAAAAAATTTCTTACTTTCCAAAACCAATATTACCACTCAAAGAATTTAAACCTTATGATAATAACATAAAAGCTTCGGAAAAAGTTGCTGATGCTTCGTTAAGAAAAAAAATAAAAAAAGTTACGTTTTTAAAGAAAGAATTATTTGAAAAGTTTATTAATGGCTCTATTGACAACGAATATATTGTTACTGCAATAAAAAATAAAGATAAAACCATATTTCCGCCAAAACTTGAAACTGAAAGCATAACACATAACCGTATTGACCGCATTAAAGGAGGAACCCTGAAAATTGATGAAGCCGGGCAATTATTTCACTCTAATGAATTGTATTTTGCAAATGAAAATGAAGACGAAACAAAACCCGGAGCCGGATTATTTTTTCTTGCTAAAGGAAATATTGAAAAGATTGTTGCTGCCCTTCGCTGGTTATCTCACGTTGGAATAGGAGGCGACAGAAGCACAGGCAAAGGATTCTTTAAATTTGAAATAGAAGATTTTTCTTTTAATGAACCCACAGATTATAATTCGGTTACAAACATTTCACTTTATTACCCAACTAAAGAAGAACTGCAACTTTTCAAAAACAATCCGTATTTTAATTATCAGTTAGAAGAACGTCAGGGATATATGGGATTTTTGAAATATCAAAAATTTGATAAACCCCCAACCATAATGTTTAAAGAAGGTTCTGTTTTTCCTGTAAACTCTGAACATATAAAATATGGTTCAAATCTTATTGTTAAACAAAAAGATGAAACCAAATGGCTGTTTCATAATGTTTATCAATACGGACTTGGTTTTATGATTAAAATAAAAATCAACAAGTAAATTTGTTCTATTCGTTTTCAAAAAAATATTGAATATGAAATTATATCTTAAAACAATTACTCCTGTCCATATAGGAAATGGGGAGGAATTATATGCATTAGATTATGTAATGAACAATAATTTTTTTTATAAAATTTCACAACATCAATTCTTAGAATTTTTATCTAAACATAATATTTCTTATCAATACTATGCGGAATGGATTAATACCATAACACAAAGTATAGATGATTTAAAAAATGAGAAGAGAAAAAACAAATGGAATAAAGACATAAACCAACAATTATCTGAAACCATCAGAAATTTTAATCTTCTGAATTTTGTAAAGTCTAATAAAATTAAGAAAGAAAAAGAGTTTATAAAATATCTGGATACTCATGTTCAAATAAATAAAATTCCATTTCAAATAAAGCCAAAGAATCAAATAAGAGGTCATTTAAAAACTGCTTTTAATCAACCTTACATTCCCGGTACAAGCATTAAAGGAGCTATCAGAACAGCATTATTATACAATTATTTAATAAATACTGCTGATGTAGAAATTATAACAGAAATAATAAAGAATGAATTACGAAGAGTAAAAAGCAATCCAAAAGAAAAAGAAAATATTAAAAAAAGATTTGCCGACAAAATTGAGCAGCTTGCTTTTTATTGCGAGATGCAGAAAGAAAACAAAGAAGTAAAATATGACGATGAAAAATCAGATATTCTTAAATTATTACTTGTTTCGGACAGTAAAATTACAATTCAGGAAAATAATCTTGGTTTAGCCAATGCTGATTTATATCTGGTTTCTAAAATTAAAGACAGAAACAGTAACAGTTTCAGGTTTGTTGCCGATAAACAACCACAAGCCCCAAGTTTAGAAGTAATTCCTAAAAATAAAGTAATAGAATTTGATATTGATTTTAATATTGATTTCCTTCTGTCAATAAAAGCTCAAATCCAAAACGATGCAATCATAATTAAAGAAGGAAAGAATAAAGAAGTTAAACAATGGCTCGGTATAAAACGTAAAGTCAAAACTATTTTCAACTTGGATATTGACGCCATTACCAAAGAAAATAAAGAAGAATTAAGAAAAACTACAATAAACAATATTTTAGAATGTGTTTTTACATTCTCTGTTCAACAAAAAAAATGGGATACCATCTGGATAAGCAATTTACTAAAACACGAAATAGATAAAGATAGAAATGGTTTTCCTAAGTTTAAGAAAGAACATTTGCAAAAAGGTTTTAATCACAATTCTAATCGTTCTGTTCATATTGGCTTTGGCAGTGGTTTTACAGGCATAACTGAACTTTTGTACCTGTTAGATAATGAAGAATTGAAAAAGATTTTTAAAGAAGCAATGGAAGTATTTGGCATTGGTGATAAACCTGGTGCACAAAAATTAAGAAGACCCGGGCAAAAGTATGAAGCTAATCCCGATAATTTTCCAAAATCCAAACGACTGATTTCAGGAAAAGATATTATTGAACCCATTGGCTGGTTACAGATAATTTCAGAAACTGACGCAGAAAAAATAAAAGAACAAACAAACGCTCAATTACATAGTTCTTCTGTTGAATCTGCAAATTTGCAGTCAACTTCTGTATCAGCACCTGCACAGCCACCTAAACCAACTTATTTTACAGGTAAACTCAAAATCGGCGATATTGTTGATGCCCAACTTGTAGCAATAGACAATACCAATACAAAAATTAAAATTTTCCACCTTTTACTTTTTGAACCCGGTAAAGAACAGGAAGTTAAATTAAGTTACTTTAGCGATTTAACTTTAGGTGCATTTTTTCAGGTTAAAATAACCAATATTCAAAAAAATCAAGTAATTAATATTCAGTTTGTAAAACAGTTAAAATAAAAATGGAAAAAATCCTCATATCCAATATCGGTAACCGCAACCTGCATTTTAAAGACATTGAAATTTCTATTAACGAATTTAAAATACTTACACAAACCTACTGGAATGATTTTGACAGTTACAAAAAACACATTTCTTTGCAAATTATTAAAAACCATATTGACGGGCAAGTTGAGAAAATTTATCTTATTGTTACTAATCAGCAGGATGAAAAGCATAACTATCAGGACACTATTTTTGAAGGCATGATTATGCAAAAAATGATTTTGGAAAATTATAATATTCCTGTTCAGTTGATTGAATTTAACGGTAACCCATCTGACGAAAACACTCTTTTTGAAAAACTTGAAAACGAACTGAAAAAAGTGTTCAAGGCACATCCCGAACATCATTTTATTTTTAACGATGCCGGTGGCACAACACAAATGAAGCAGGTTTGCAAAGAACTATTGGCTTATTTTGTTCCATCCGAACGCTATAAAATTGTATATTCCAATAAAAGTGATGAAAAAAAAGTAATTGAACGATTTTTCTCTAATAAATTCACTCTCTTAAAAACTGCTCTCCGTTTTGCAGAGCATTACCGCTATAGCGAAGCGCTGGATATAGTTAACCAGATTCCTGTTCAGGCAAATGTGCCAAATTCTATACGCTGGTGGCTAAAAGTGGCTGATGCCCGTAAAATGTTTAACAGAGAACAACTAAAGAGTTTCGTTAAATTAGCTGACTTTCCATTAAAAGAAAAGCAAATCATTCAACAATATGCTCAATGTATAATACCTGATGCTTGTGTACAATTTACAGAATTTAAGAAAAAACATCGTGCCGATATTTTCGAAATCGCTTCGCTGTGCCAGCTTTATTTCAAGCAAAAAGAATATTCAATAGGTGTGCTCACTTATTATCGGCTGGTAGAAGAAACAGTAAGCGATTTTTGTAGTAGTTTGAAATATGATACCGACAATCCTAATGCTCGTGAAAAAATTGCTGAACAGATTTATAATAAATATAAAAATAAATATCCTTTATTATCTCCTGAATGGGGATTACCGCTTCAGGTAGTAATTGGGCTCGAAGAAAGCAAACTCCCTTTACAAAACCTGTTTAATTTGTTTAAAAAAACAATTTCTTTTTTTAATACTGATAATAATAAAGGTATAAATATTTTACGAAATCAATGCTATCTAGTACATCGCAGGCAAGCAATCACCGAAGACAAAATAAATGAACATTGTCCTGATTTTTTAGAGCAAATATTGCCCGATATTTTCAAGCAGTTAGATATGCCTAAACAAAACATTTATGAAAAAATGAACCACGAAATAAAAAATGCCTTTTTTTATTAAAAAAGTTCTTTGACATACTGATTTTTTTTAACAAAAATATTACGGAATATATCGGATATTCTGAATAATTTTAATATAACGTGTGCATACCATCTATTTGAAAGGAGATTACAACAACCAACAGCCAATGATGTTACAATATGTTCGTGTGCATACCATCTATTTGAAAGGAGATTACAACATGATATATTTGAATTAAACGAACTTATTACGTGTGCATACCATCTATTTGAAAGGAGATTACAACCCTTCATCACTTCTTGCATCTTCGTGCCTACGTGTGCATACCATCTATTTGAAAGGAGATTACAACACCAAGTGTCAATTTACCATCATCACTTCTCGTGTGCATACCATCTATTTGAAAGGAGATTACAACTTTCATTTCCATTTGTTTTGATAACAGTTTCGTGTGCATACCATCTATTTGAAAGGAGATTACAACGCACGCCTTGTTATTAATTGATTTTTAAAACGTGTGCATACCATCTATTTGAAAGGAGATTACAACAGAAAGGTACATTACCTGAACCTAAACAATCGTGTGCATACCATCTATTTGAAAG
>MENF01000183.1:0-2415 GCA_001769035.1 Bacteroidetes bacterium GWA2_32_17 | reverse complement strand
TCTATTTGAAAGGAGATTACAACGTTTGATAAGAGATTAATAACTAATGAAAGCGTGTGCATACTATCTATTTGAAAGGAGATTACAACTTGGTGATATTGAAAAAATTAAATTGTTAGCGTGTGCATACCATCTATTTGAAAGGAGATTACAACTACAAGGGGATTAATCCCCTTGTAAGAGTGAATGTGCATAAATTAATTTGAAAGGTGAATACAAAATTGCTCATGTTCGTACTTCCGAAGTACGTTACAGTAGCGACGAAGTACAAATTAGAAGTTCCTAACTATAATAAAATAAAAAAGGGTGGAAAAACCACCCTTTAATTATTAAGGACAAGTAATATCCTCAAGAACATTATTCCAGCAATGCCAGTTTGTATCGCCAAAATGGTTCTGGTCTTTAACTCGTCCGTGTTTATCGGCAAAATTCCATTGGATTTCGGTTAAATTTGTAATAGAGGTATTTGTATCATTTTTCAGAAAAATGTTATAAAACCTGTCAAACTCTGTGTTTGCAACTGTTCCATAAGTAATGTATTCGCCATTATTTTTATAAGCTGAACTTGATGATGGAGCAACATTTGTATATTTTACAGAAGATGTACCAGATGAATTAATTGTCCAGTCAATTCGGAGTAATTGGGTTGGATGAGTTTTACTTTCGTTTAACATCCAATATCCACCAGAGCCATTGGTATTTGAATGTCCATAATACCACAAAAAGTCATCAATTTTCATATTCCATAATAATGTATCGCCTTCGAGTTCAGCGGTAAGATTGGCACTATGAACTCCCCAAAATGTAAAATTATAGCTCCATGTCCACATTCTGTTATGCCTGTCCCAGCTTGGTTCCTGATTTAAAGCATAAGCATAAGAAGTTACCGGAATAGCAAGTCCAACTGTAATAACAATATTCCAAATTCCAACATTTGCGGCACTGTAAATCCAATTTGCATGAGTAGTTTTGCTTTGGATAGTTGTGTCGTCGTAATCGTTAAAATTCATTAAGAATGTTGATTGAGGAGGTAAATCGGGTTGAGGGTCTTTTTTCTTACAACCCGAGTTTAACAAAACAATTGTAAAAAATAAAATAACAATTGTTAAAAGATTTTTTAAATTTTTCATAACATTTATTTTTTAGTTAATTATTAATAATGCAAATATATAAAATATTTTTATTTACAAAAAATATTTTTAGGAAGCCCTATATAAAAATATGTAGTTTAAAAATGATAACGATGAAATTATTTACTTTCCAAATATAAGGTGTCGGGACAAAGGTCAATACCATTAGCCCATAGGATGTTACCTAATAATTGAACAATGAGTATTATACGAAATTGAATTATATTAAATGTGCAATCAGTATTACATATAAAGCATTGATAAGTTGGGGATTGTAAATTTGAATACATATAAGTTGGTTATTTATTTTTCTTATTTAATTTTTTACTTTTTGGTGTTTCAAGTAAATAATTTTCACTAGTAACAACTTTTTTGCCGGTTCTTTTTTCTAATTCAGTTCTTGCATTCCCTGCAACAGTTCCACCTTGTATTGCAACTTTTTTATTTTCAACAAAACCTTTAGGATTTTTAGTCTTAACAATTTCTGTTGTTGATGCTTCTCCAAGCATTGAAAAAATTAATTCAAGGTCGGACATGTGATCTCGCAGATTTTAATTTTTTAATCCTTTTATTTTTTTATATTCAGAAGGTGTCAAACCAAAAGTTGCTTTTGATATTTCGGCAGTTAAAATTGCATATTCGAGTTGTTCTTTTATTTCACTGTTTTTCCACCTTTCTGTTAATTCATCACGAATAACAATGCTTCGCATCCGTTTTTCAATCCAATCATCAGGATAACCTTTTGCTTTATATAATTCACGTGCACGTTGTGTAGCTAATTCAGGATTTTCAATTTCATCTAATCAATAAGAACCCACTTTTGCTAACCAAAGTTTAAATGGTTCTGCTTTTGGGGATGGAATAGATTGTATTATTCTTAATAGTCCTTGAGCATTTGCAGCCTGAACTTTGCGTTTTTTACCATCAGCAGCAACCATTTCAACTAGGGTACAAATTGTACCCCAGTTGCTTTTTAATTGTTCATCACGACTTAAAATTCTTTTTATATATTGTTTAATATCTGCACTATTTGTGAGAACTTCTACAACATCTTGTATTGAAAAGTACCATTTCCTTTCTTTTTCATTCCAAATTGAACGTATTTGCTTACTTTCAAAAAGTTTTATATTACTCATAAAAAAAGTTTTATACAAAAATAAAGAAATTATTAAAGTATTTGTAACTAATCTTGTATAAAGTTTAATTGCCTTAATCCGATAGCTCATATCTTTGCAAAATTAATATTTTTAAATAATTATATCTTTACAGAAATAACAATTTTTAT
>MENF01000182.1:5135-5343 GCA_001769035.1 Bacteroidetes bacterium GWA2_32_17 | reverse complement strand
AAAGAAAATTGCTACTTGGAATAAAAGGTTATTGCACAGATTTGCCAGAAAATCAGTCGTCAAATGAGCAAGTAATAGACAGGTATCATCAACTTTGGCACATAGAGCAATCATTTCGGATGAGTAAATTTGATTTGCAAGCACGTCCAATTTATCACCGCAACGAAAATGCAATCCGCTCTCATGTCCTCATTTGCTTTGTAGCTCT
>MENF01000182.1:0-5065 GCA_001769035.1 Bacteroidetes bacterium GWA2_32_17 | reverse complement strand
ATTACAGAAACACACATTCAAGATAAGCTTACAAAAGAAATTTTTAAATTTAGGTCTCCAACAACTGAAATTATTAATAGCCAACTTGGACCACTTATAAAAAAACACAAACTCCTACCGCACTAAATGTCAGAAGTCAGGACCGCTTCAACAGAGCGGTTTTTTTATTATTGTTTACAATCTTTATTATCAGATTTTCATTCCCTATTGTATTTTACAACAAGGATACAGATTATTGAATAAAAAACATGTTTTAAAACATTACCAATAAACACTCTAATATACAATAACTTAAAATATAACATAATGCAGTAATTCGATATTAGAATTTAATTATATTAATGTATTCACATAATTTATATATTTAACTTTTAAAAATAAAATTTATAACAATATGGAATTTAAAATTTTAAAATTAGAAGTTACAAATAAAATAGCTCTAATAACAATTAGTCGCCCACAGGCATTAAATGCTTTAAATTCAGATTTTTTTGCAGAAATGGACGAAATGCTCAATCAAATATCGGCAAATAAAGAAGTTAGGGCAATGATTATTACCGGAGAGGGTAAAGCATTTGTAGCTGGAGCTGATATTGCCGAAATGTCAAATATGAATAGCGAACAAGGGAAAGCATTTTCTAAAAAAGGGCAAGATGTTTTTTATCGTTTTGGTAATATGGATATTCCTGTAATTGCTGCTGTAAATGGTTTTGCTCTTGGTGGTGGTTGCGAACTTGCAATGAGTTGCGATATTAGAATTGTGAGTACGTTTGCAAAATTCGGACAACCCGAAGTTAATCTCGGACTTATTCCCGGATATGCAGGTACACAACGACTTTCGAGATTAGTAGGTTTATCAAATGCACTTTATTTACTAATGACAGCCGATATTATTAATGCAGACGAAGCCTTTCGTTTAGGTTTAGTTCAAAAAGTTGTAGAACCCGAAAAACTTATTGAAGAGGCAATAAATGTTGCTAATAAAATTGGAGCAAAAGGAAAAATTGCAATAAAAATGGTTAAAGAAGTGGCAATAAAAGGTTCAATGCTCAATTTTAACTTAGCTTGCGAATTAGAATCAAAAGAGTTTGGAAATCTTTTTAGCAATGGCGAATCGGGCGAAGGAATGAATGCTTTTTTAGAAAAAAGAAAACCTAACTGGTAAATAAATTAGCCCAAGATTTAAAGTCCAAAATTCCAAGAAACCAAATTCCAAGTCCTAGTGTCTAACTGCATAAATAATCTACATTATTAAAACATATAACACTTAACAAAAAATGATAAATTTTAATTATGTCTAATGGAATTGAAAGAAACGCTTATTGCTTTATAAATAATTATACTACCAACGGGAATAATTTGAGTTTTACCTTTCTTAACTCCCTCTCCAATTGGAGAGGGGCAGCTTGTCTTGAGCGAAGTCGAAAGAGGGTGAGGTCATAAAAAAAACAAAAACTCAAATTATGACCACTTAAAGTATAGCAGAAAACCACTAGTTAGTGTCTGTCCATAAAGTCAGTGTCTGAACTATAATGTTCGAGTTTGAGGCATGCGAAGTTTTGAAAACCAAGGAGTTTACTATAGTAAATGACTGTTTTCAAAACGAGCATAACGAAAAAATCGGACATTATAGACAGACACTAGTTAATGACATAACAAAAGTTGATAAAGCAATAACTGAATGTAAAGAGTTGATTTCAATTTTTGTAAAAAGCATAGAAACTGCACGTAAAACAAATCAGAAAAAAACACTTAGTTATTTCTTGTTTTATATTATTTATTTTTAATATAGATTACTATTGCAAGTTAACACTATGAACAAAGTGTTAAGAACCAAGGACCCAAATATATGATAAGCGAAGCCGAACTATCACAAGTTTCAAGCCCCAAAAATCAAACTCCAAGTTTTTTCCTTGGAGTTTGGAATTTTACATTTGGGACTTGGGGCTTATTCAATTTGCATAACATCTTTATTAATACAAATACTGCCCGCCATTGATTGATATATCGGCACCTGTAATAAAGGCGGAATCATCAGAAGCAAGGTACGATACGGAAGCAGCTATTTCTTTTGGCAGTGCTAAGCGTCCCATTGGTATCTGGGCAATGATTTTTTGCATAATTTCTTCAGGTATTGCCATAAGCATAGGTGTGGCGGTATAGCCGGGTGATATGGTGTTAACAGTAATGCCATATTTAACTGTTTCCATTGCTGCTGTTTTAATAAATCCATACATAGCAGCTTTTGTTGTAGAGTAGTTGCAAGTGCCATAAGAGCCTTTATGTCCGTTAACGGAAGAGATGCAGATAATACGTCCCCATTTTTTTTCTATCATCTGGTTAACGACTAAACGGGAGCAGTTGAATACTGAGTTTAAGTTGGTGTTAATAACTTCATTCCATTGCTGAGGAGTCATTTTTTTTAGCATGGCATCACGCATAATCCCGGTATTGTTCACTAATACATCCACTACGCCTACTTCTTTTTCAATGTTTTTAATCATTGTATCTACTGAATTGTAATCAGTTACATCACCTTCAGCAAGTTTTACATCAATTCCAATTTTTAATTGTTCTTCTTGCCATTTTAATGCTTTAGGCAAATTTCTGTGGTTAGCTACTACGGTATAACCGTCATTATAAAGACGCTGGCAAATAGCCGTTCCCATACCACCTGTACTACCTGTAACAAGTGCTATTTTGTTGTTTTTTTCTCTCATAATAATTGTTTTTATTGTTTAAAATTGATTCACATTTTTTCTTTTACATAACTGCCCGGTGCGGGTTCAATAACTTTATATTTTCCACCACCTGATTTTGACGGAGCATTTATTTGTTCGCCAGAATGTTCTTTGAGCCATTTTGTCCAATGCAGCCACCATGTTTCATTGTAATGTTTAGCGGTATTGCGGAAATGAGCCATATCTTTTCCCAATTCTCCACCGCAATAATATCCGTAGTTACCATTATTAGGAGGGTTTATAATGCCGGCTACATGTCCCGATTCTCCTAAAATAAATTCTACTTCACCACCTACCAGGTGAGTAGTAGTAAAGCAGGTATTACAGGGAGAAATATGGTCTTTTGCAGTACCTACTACATAGCATGGGGTTTTAATTTTACCGATGTCAACTGGTGTGTTACAAATTTTCAATGCGTTTTTTTTGCTCAATCCATTTTCCAGAATAATATGTCTAAGATAATAGGTGTACATTTTACCTGGCAGATTGGTGTTATCATTTGTCCAGTGAAGAATGGAAGACAATGGTGGCTCTTTTCCCATGAGATAGTTATTAACTACATAATTCCAGATTAAGTTGTTAGCACGAATCATATTAAAAGCATTGGTCATATCGGTACCTTTAAGAATTCCGTCATCGCCGATTTCTTTTTCTAATTTTTCTACTAATGGCATATCAACTATTGCGCTTAACTGTCCAAAGTCTGAAAAGTCGATCATTGTGGCAAGTAAGGTAATAGTACCGAGATAATTTTTTCTTTTGGCAGCTAATACAGCGGCAACGGCACCAAGCAAGGTTCCGCCAATGCAATAACCTAATGCATTCACTTTTTTTGCTCCCGTTATTTCACGAATAGCATCTATTGCATCTAATAGTCCTTTTTGGGCATAATCATCTAAGGTAAGTTTTCCCATTTCGCCTTTGGGCACTCGCCACGAAGTCATAAATACGGTAAATCCATGTTCAACGGCAAAGCGGACAAAAGAATTTTCGGGTTCCAAGTCTAAAATATAATAACGATTAATCCATGGAGAAATGATAAATAGTGGGTTTGTAGATATTTTTTCAGTAAGAGGCTTGTACTGTATAAGTTGAATGAGTTCGTTTTGAAAAACCACAGAACCTTTAGTGGTGGCGATATTTTTTCCTACCTCGAACTGGGAAAAATCAGTCTGACTAATTTTTCCCTGATTGATGTCGCCCAAAAGATTTTTGAACCCACTTATAAGACTTTCTCCATTGGTTTGTTGTGCCAGTTTCAGCACTTCTGGGTTTGTAGCAAGGAAGTTAGCCGGAGAAAGAGCATCTATGTATAATTGTGAGTAAAATTTTAGTTTCTTTTTTGTGGGAGATTCTATGGTTGATTGTTCTATTATTTCATTAATCAATTCCGAAACCATCAGATAAGTTTGTTTGATAAAATAAAAATAGTATGGCGATTCGTTCCATTCGGGGGACTTAAATCGTTTATCATCATTGGATAAGGGCTGATTTCCATCTTGCAAATGCTGATTGATTTGTTGCCATAATTCAGTCTGTTTTTTATAAAAATTAATATAAGCATTTTGTATTTTAAAAAGTGTTTCCGGTTTGGATGCGGCTGTACTTATGTAAGATTGCATCACACCCATTATATCTTGGGCTGAATGAATTAAATTGGGAAGGTTGTGAAAATAAGTTTCCGAAAGCAATTGACCGGCTTTCATCATGTCTTTTAGCATTTTTGTGCTATCTTCTTTTTTTTGTGAATGTTTCATAATTTTTGAAAATTTTTAAATAAAAAATATTTACAAAGATATAAAAAATGTTGCTATGTCAGCCCCTTTGTTAAAAAAATTGAAGTTTAGAATTTAACTCATTGTCGGCAGTCCACTTTGCAAGTGATTTTAAACATATTACAAAAATTTATATCTTAATTATAATTTTGCGTAACATCAGTTAATAAATAAAAAAAATACCAAGATGTAATGCTTGGTATTTTTTTTGAAATCTTATGAAAATTTTAACATTTTTTGTTATTAAGAATTTGATTTAATCAAAATTTATTATTCTTTCCACCAGTTTGTTGGCCAGTACCCTTCTAAAGTTTCTCTTGAAAGTTTTGAAAAAGAATCAACCTGCTTTGTAACAAAATCATTATAAGTCTTACTCAAATCACTAACCATATTGAATTGTTTTTTATAAAAGTCGAAAGCTTTAGTTACATTTTCTGTAATAAATTCGTTTGCTTCAATAATGTTTTTTTTATACATTTCAAAAGCAGAAGTTAAATCAATATTTTTCTGATTTTTAATAAACTCTGTCATTTGATTAAGTATAGTTTT
>MENF01000181.1 GCA_001769035.1 Bacteroidetes bacterium GWA2_32_17 | reverse complement strand
TTAAATGGGGATTAGATAGATTTGACGCCACTTATGAAGGATATGAAATTGCTAAAAAAGATGTGTGCATAGACAAGCTCCTTTGGAGAGGGGCTGGGGGTGAGGTTGAAGCAAAATTTATTTCAATTTAAACTTGTCTTGTCTAAAAATTATACTTAGTTTAACATAAGTTAATACATAGCGTTATAGTTCCTTCATTAAAAAATTTTATTCAAATAAATACATTGTTATAATATATTATACAGTTATTATTATTTTCTAATTATAAACAAAATATTCGATGTTAATTTTGTGTTATCAATAACCTCGTACTTTAAATTAAATTTATTTGCAATATTAATAAATGTATCAACATTTGTAAAATGAAGTTTATTTCCTTCGAGTTTGTTAAAGCCAGTTTTTGTAGAGAAAAACTCGGTGTAACGCGTTCCCCAATGCCTTGCTTTTAAATTTTTATTTGCATCACGTATAATTATTAGTCCGTTGTTATTCAAATGTTTAATGCAATTACTTATTAGTTGTTCTTGCTGTTCTTCGCTAATATAATGTAAAATATCTGAAAGAATAAAAACGTCTTTATTAACAAAAGGAAACTGTGTGGCATCGGCATATTCGAATTTTACATTTTCGTTTTTCGAAATGCAGTTTTGAGCAATTTCAATTTTATCGGCATCGTAATCAACTCCAAATATTTTACGTTCGTCTGATAAAAAACCAAGCATATACGACATAAATCCATAACCGCAGCCAATATCCATTATATCTGCTTTTGGTGAAATTATTTCGTTAAAGTATCTGTAATTATCTTCGAGTTTTATTTTAATTCTGCAATACCACTCTAAAATAGGTCCTTTAAAAACATGATTTTTAATAAGTGTATCGGCATAATAATCAACCGTTTCAATTTCTTTTTTTAGTGATTTATAATTCGAACGGTAAAAAGTTTGAAGCGATTTTGTGAGTTCGTGATAATCATTACCAAAATCAACATGAGGAGCATTAATTCGAGCGAAAACCTTTAAAGTTATTTTACCCGAACGAACATAATTTTCGCCTTTACGCATGCAATCGCCGGCACCATGAATAATTATTGGAACAATATCTAAATTTAATTGCTTTGCTAAATAAAACGCACCTTTATGAAAACGTGTAACATTTTGGTCTTTAGAACGGCTACCTTCTGGAAAAACAAGAACAGAATACCCTTCATCAATTTTTGGTTTAAGGTTGTTAATTATTGACTCATTACCATCATTTACATTATAAAAATCGATAAAACGAATTACAAAACCATAAAACGGACTTTCCCATACCCAATTTGTAGTTAACACAACCATTTTAGGATTTAAAGATAAAAGTATTACCAAATCGATATGCGACTGATGGTTACTAATAATTATGGAAGGTTTTTTAAAGTTCTCGCTAGAAACATTTATTCGTTTTTTTGTTATTGGAAACAAAAGGTACACTAAACCCCTGCATGAATACATCATGCAATAATGAACAAAAAGTTTTTTCAATTTTAGTTTTACTGGCAACAATATTGCTAACAATAAACACAAATTCAAAAATATTGAACCTGTTACAAATATAGTAAACGCAGCAATTGTTAACAATAAATTCGACAAGGTTACTGGCACTACTCTATTTTTACCATTTTTTGAAACTAACAGTTTAAAAAGTAAAGGTTCGAATGTATATGATATTAAAACAACAGACAATAAACCAATTATGGAAATTAATGCTATTGAATTTAATGCTGGATGTTTTGCAAAAATAAGAACACCCGTACCCGATATTGTTATCATTGCCGAAACTAAAATGTTAGACTTAAATGATATTAGTGTTTTGTTACTTGTTGAATATCCTTGTATTAATCCTTGCATTATATAAGTACTATAATCGACTCCCATTCCAGTTATAAACGATGAAATAATAATATTAAAAATATTAAATTTAATTCCAAACAAACCCATTATTCCAAGCGTCCACACCCAACTTATAAATATAGGGAAAAATGTTATGAAACCAATTTCAATACGACCAAATGCCAGTATTAAAATTATAAGAACCAGCAAAAGACTAATGTTTGCAATAAAATTAAAATCTTTATTAAGATATTCTACATATTTCATTAGTATGGATTGCCGGTCAATTAATGTTGAATTAGAAAATTCAGAAAATTGAGTTTTTAATTCTGAACGATATTTTTTGTCGGTTTTTAAAATGTTTACAATGTTAACTATGTTATCTTTTTCGTTAAAATTTTCTTTAAATAAATTTTCCTTAAGCAAGGTAAACGAAGCTTTTGATAAAGGATTGTACTCTTTATCGAGTGATGAAAGAAATTCATTAAAAGCATTTTCGTTAAATCCAACCTCAACAGCAACTTTTTTAACATTCGCTTTTAACGAATCTTTTTTGGCAGATGTCCAGTAATTTTTCCATGCCTTAGCTCGTTCAATTTGTGTTAAATCTGACATTAAAATTTCAGAAACTGCGGTATAATTGGTTATTTGTTTTTGGGATTTTAATTCATCGAATTTTACATTTACTTTTTCGTTGTTTTTTAATGCTTCTTCAATATTTTTGCCATAAGAAACTACGTAAGCAGTGTTTTCGGTAAAATCGTTAATCTTTTTTAAACTGTTTTCTGCCGACTTTAATTCATCAGACATGTAGTTCATTTTGAGCATATCGCCTTCAAACTCAACTTTAAAGGCATAGTATGCAAAAACAATCGTAAGTATAGAAAACGAAATTATTATAGGTTTATATCTATCAAATTCAAAACGTGTAATTTTATCGAGCATATTTTCCAATAAATTCATTTCAGAATTATGAGAAATATCCTTTTTATCAATAAATTGTGGAAGAATAATTAAAGTAAGAACAGCCGAAACAAAAACACTTATAGATGCAAAAATTCCTAATTCCTGCAAAACTTTCGATGATACAAAAAATAAACTAATAAACTCGAAAGCAGTTGCAATTCCGCATACCATAATTGGAAAAGCAACATCCTTTATAGTTGCAACAATATCTTTCTTATGCTTTTGATGCGAAATAATATGCAACGAATAATCAACTGTAATTGCCAGAATAATTGGAGCCATGCTTAATGTTATAACAGATATTGCAGATGTTAAACATGCCAAAGCCGATAACGCAATTCCACCAGCTAATATTGTGGGAATAAAAATTATAAAAAAAACACGTTTATCTTTTACCGAAAAGCTGATTATTAAAATCAATAAAACTGTTGCAATAGATAATGTTAGAATAATATCATTTTTAAGTGTTTTGGCATTTGCAACAGCAATTAACGACGAACCAAAAGTTTCGGTTTTTATTAAATTTTTATGCTTTATATTTATTTTGCTAATTATTTGCTCAAGCAAATCGGACATTTTTATATTTTTCGAAGTTTTATTTGATGCGTTAACGGTATTGGCAAACATTAATAGATTTTTTCTGTTTTTCGAAAAAATAAAACCATTGTATGTGTCGTAATTGTCATTAATTGCTATGTTTTTAAGTTTTTTAAGTGCTATAGCTGCAATCCCAAGCGGGTCGCGTGTTATATTTTCTTTAAAGGCAAAACTTGCCGGAGATATAAGCGATTCGTAATCTTTGTTAATAGTATTCTGAATATTGTTATAAGAAATTATACTATCGAGTTTTAACAAATCACTTTGCGATAAAAACAAAGGATAATTTTCGTAAAAAACATTTATTATTGATGTAAATAACGAATCGTTTATTTTATAAAATATATTTTTTAAATATGCAGAAAATTGTTTCGATTTTAATTCATTTGCAAGATCTTCGGCATAAACAATTAACGAGTCGGGTAAAGGTTCGCTGGTACTATCGGATAAACTTATGTTAATTATTAATTTATCGGCTATACCTGTGTTTTGAAAAGCAATATTTATTTTGTCTTTTGTTTCTTTGCCAGGAATTGCTTTATTAATATCTTCTTCAATTTTAATATTATAAACAAAAGATACTGCCGAAACAGTAATTAATATCAGAAAAAACAAGAAAAATAATTTGTGTTTTTTAAAGAGTTGGTATGTTATTAAAAAAAAATGTGACATTTGTTTTTAAGCTATCTATGGTCTTTCCTAACAAATAACAACAAAACATAAAAAAATGTTCCAATTAATGATGAGGCAATACTTGCAAGAACAAAGCTGCCAATAAGATATTGTTTTATGTTTAATGTAAACAATTCGATGCTTAAGCCGGCATTAAACGGTAGTTTTGAAATATCTGTTCCCAAAACAATGCCACCGGTTAAGTAGCTTAAATAAATTATTACCGGGATCATTGGAGTTATGCTAATATTAGCAGCTACGCCTACAATTAACTTATTTAACTTAAAAACATAAGCAAGAGCAATTGCAGTAATTAACTGATAACCCCAAAGTGGTATTATACCCATAAAAACCCCGAACATTATAGAACCAACAATTTTAAAATTATTGTCATTCGTTTTTACTAAATTTTGATTAAAAAAATCGACAATATTTTTTTTGTTTAACTTTTTTATAAAAGCAAATGGCCTAAAAAACGTAAGGCTTAAAAAAACCAGCCATGAGTTTAACAAACTAATTCTAATAAAATCGACAACAGGACGAAAATGTGTAATCCGTTCATTTGCCGGTGGATATATCACCGAAATTGGAATAGATTCAATAGGAATATTTTGCCACGATGCTTTTACTAAAATTTCTATTTCAAACTCATAGCGACGTGTTAGAGTTTTAATATGATGCATTTTTTTGATAGGATAAAGTCTAAACCCCGATTGAGTATCGTCTAATTTTATTCCTGTAATAACCAAAAACCAAAAGTTTGACAGATTATTAGCAAATTCACTTTTACGCGAAATCTTTCCTTTAATAATTGAGCGATTCCCTATTATTATTGCATTTTGATTAGTAACACACGCATTTATAAATTTCGATATATCTTCTGCACAATGCTGACCGTCAGAATCAATTGTTATTGCATATTCGTAACCCATCTCACGAGCTTTTTTAAACCCATTTTTTATTGCATACCCTTTTCCTTTGTTTTTTGGATTTGAAATTACAGTTATATTTTTAAAATGAGCAAGTAGTTGAGCTGTATTATCAGTAGCACCATCGTTTATAACAATAACATTATTAGTTTGTAATAACACATCGTTTATAACGGCTTCTATTTTAGTAGCATTATTATAAGATGGTATTATTACACAAAATTTATTTTCCCAATAATCTGTATGTAATTGAATATAAGTCAATATTTAAATCTGCTTTTTAATAAAATATGACAAATTTACCATAAAAATTGAAGAATAATTAATGATGTTATAAAATATACAAAGTTTGTTAAATATGATTTAATAATAACAATGTTTTCGATTTTGGAATTATATTTGTGAAAAATTGCGAAATTAAAATTATGAGCGAACAAACAATTCCTTCGACCGAAATACGAAAAAAATTTGACCTTTTATATTTTATAGTTATTCTCATTTTGTTGGTTTCTAACGGATACTTTGCATACAAATTTTATACTGTTCGAAAAGAAAAGATTTTTGTTGAAGTAGAACTTAAAGATACCGGAGCCGAAAAGGCGAATTTAGAAAAAGAATATACCGATATGTTAGCTCAATATAATTCTTTAAAAACCGACAACTCACAAATATCTAGCGAACTTGAGCAGGAAAAAACAAAAATTAAAGAAATGCTCGATGAAATTAAAGGACTTAAAAATGCAAACTCATATCAAATTGGTCAATACAAAAAAGAATTAGGAACACTTCGCGAAATAATGCGGAATTATATTGTTCAAATTGACTCTCTTAATACTCGTAACAAATTGCTCGCAGAAGAAAACAAACAGGTAAAAACTGATTTTCAGAAAGTAAAAACCGAAAAAGAAACTCTTCAGGTAAAAACTGATGACCTTTCGCAAAAGGTTGATGTAGCAATGACTTTACGTGCAATAAGCATTTCGCCAACACCTGTAAACGATAAAGCAAAAGAAGTAACAAAAGCCAAAAAAGTTACAAAAATAAAAGTATGTTTTACATTAACCGAAAATTCTATTGCTAAACCCGGTAATCGTATTATTTATTTACGCATTGCCCGTCCCGATAAAGAAATTTTACCTAACCCCGATGGCACAATGTTCGACTTTGAAGGAAATCAAATATTATTTTCTGCAAAACGCGAAATTGATTACGAAAACAAAGATGTTGAAATGTGCATTTATTGGGCTAATACCGGTGACCTTACTGAAGGCGTTTATACAGTTGACCTTTTTAGCGAAGGCAAACTAATTGGAACAGCTACTTTTGCGTTGAAGTAAAAAAAGTTGAAAGTTTGAGGTTGAAAGTTTGAAGTTGGGAATTAAGAAGCTTTCAAATTGTTAATTAACAGAAATAGATTAAGTAAATTCTTTATAAATATTCTGTTCTTTGTTTTATAAGACAAATCAAGCAAAATCAAATTAATACATAAATTAAAAAAGTGTATAAAGTGATATTATTATTCTTTGAATAAGTGTTAATAAAAAGAAAGGAAGAAATAGAAAAAGTGTTTGTATTAAATATCAATTTAACTAATTTTGTAAATGAAGAAAGGAGAGCTGTAACTCTCCCTCCCCGGCAGTGAGATTATGTTTTTTCGCTAATGAGACGAATAAACATAATCTGCGTATTTACTTACGCTTTTTCTGTCTTAACTGATTAATGAATCGGCCGATTTACAAGTTAACAGCCTACAAAAAGGCTGTTTTTTTTATGTGGTAATTTTGATATTAAAACCAGAACTTAATAAAAATTTATTTTTCACAAAGTTACATCACTCTTTGGCTTTTCACCAATCTACTTTTCAACAGTATTATTAACATTTTAATGGCTATTCGCTTATGTTGCTCTATTTGTGCAATATATGATTTTGTCTAAATAAATAAATTTATTGTTTAACATAGCTATTTGCCTGTCGTACTTTGATTTAACAATTTCTTAACATTATATTGTTAAAAATATATTTTAATAGTCATCAATATTAGTATATGTATAAATATTGTGAAATAGAAGCAAGAATAAAAATATTTATTTAGTTGTAACAAAGTGGAAAATAAAGAAAAATGGAAGGTTTGGTATAGGGAAAAGTATTTCTATTTTCGAATAATAAAATATGTTTAATAGGTGGTTTTATTTTCTAATATCTTTGATTTTTAGATATAATTTCTGATGTGTAAACCCGGTAGCCATCATCTTTCGCGTTTATAATATTTGTGTATGCAATAGGCCGTTTTATGGTGTCAATATTAACTCCACTTTTGATTGCATTAATAACACCCACAGCTTCCAAATAATTTTCAACTATAAATAGTTTGTTATGCTTAAATGGAAATTCTTCTAATTTGTTTTCCATCCGGTTTCTGTTTTCTTTTACTGCAATTACCGGTATTCCATTTTCTAATGCTGAAAGTGTTGGTAATCCGATACATCCATAAGGGATAATCAGACAAGAAATGTCTTCAATATTTATTCCCTTATCTGGTGAAGTTATTCTTGGACTTTTATGTAATCCCTTAAGTATGCAATGTAAATAAGTAAGGGAAGCTGATTCCGGAGCTTTACGTGGGTCAACAATTCCCACTTCTAACTCCATTATTTCACGTGATGCCATCATAGGTGAATGAGCACAAGGAATATTGTATTTTTCAGCAACACTATGTGTTAGCATCGCTTCAATTCCCCCCCAAGGGTTTATCAAATCATCATTGCTAAAATAATTTTTATGATAGTATTCAGGAACATTAATAAATGTAGATAAGCCTATTGCATCATATTTTTCGTAATATTTATCTATAATTTCAAATAAGTACTCAAGTTTTTCGATTTTCCCAATAGCCCTGCCTGATTTTGAATACATGGATTCACTATTAATAATATTATCCATTTCATATACATCACAATCAATACCAAGAGAAATCCTTGCTGAAGATACTGCATTAACGATTTCATCGTTAAACAATTTATCTTTGTGTTTATCCATCAACATTAGTATTCTGTTAGAACGGGACTTTTGCAGTCCGATTTGACCCATTAATAATCGGGTAATAATGCTTCCTTCCACATAGAGAGTATTTTCGGTCATTTCGTTAATATCGGATGCGTTAACAACATTTGGATGAGTTATTAATATATCACAAGCTGATGCTATTAATCTGGCTACAACATTGCCATCACCACAATGACCACCAATTTCAGCACCTATTCCTGTTGGAATTAATAATACTACATTGAATTTTTCTGTATTTTCATGTTCTCTTTTTTTGAATGAAAATATAGATCTTTCATTTTGGTTTTCAATATTATCAATATTTATTAAAACACCTAACTCACAAAGGTAGCCAGCATCATTTGTATTTGTAATTACGAACCTAACTGGAATTTCAGAAGGTGATAATTCTTCTTTTACTTTAGCAGCTATATAATCAATTAAACTTGTGCTACTATTAGCATCATAGGGTATAAAAAATTCTTTTTCTATCAGTTTCATAATTATATTCTATTTATTGTTAATGAATTTACTACTTCTCCTTTAAACCATTCTTTAGTGAATTTTTCTGCTGCAATTTCATCAAATTCCTTACAGGAAAAAATGTTAATATAAACATTTTTCAGAATATCAAGTGTGTGAATAGTTATATTACTTGTTAATATAAATTGCACAGCAGTTGTTCCCTTCGTATGAGCAAAGGTTTGTTTTTCATCTTCAGGTACTCCATGGTCATCCCACCAGCATAGTTTCGCCCTTTCCATGTCAATTAATTTGCAAATTTTCACAAAATATTTTTTTAGAGATTTGCGATTAAAAGTGGTTGTATCACATTTATGAATATCTAAAATTAGTTCTTTACCGTAAGGCATTTTCTTTGTTTTTAAATCAGACAATTTTTTGAAAACCTGAAGCAATATTAATTTCTAAAGGCTCTATTTTTAAACCATAGTATTTATTTATTTTCTTCAAATTATCATTGTTGAATTTTTGTGCTACCTGAATGATGTATTTCCTGCAAAAAGAAGCATGAGGCTGGTGCGCGCTCGTCATTTTTCTCAAATCATTTTGCTTAGATTTGGCCATAATCAAATTATTTTCGGTTAAAGCATTTACCAAGTCATTAAAAATACTGTCAATTTCGGCTTTCCTTTTTCGAAGAAGAGAATAAATATCATTTCGAGCCTTTAGCTTCAAGTTCTCTATCGTATTTTTTCCTAATGTACTTCCATTTCGTGATTTATAAACTATAAATACATCTTCAATCATAAACTCAATATGGTTTTCAGGATCAATTTTAGGATCACTTGGGTCAATTAATCTTCTTTTCCCTGTTTTAGAATCGAAAGGTTCTTCTGTGCCTTTACTTCTGTTACAAGTACTGCATGACATCAAAAGATTACTCCATGCATTTGCTAATTTCCAATTGGTTTTTCCATCACAATCCTTAAAAGAAACATCTGTTTTGGCTATAAAATGGTCCACCCATCTTGCTGTTGCACCTACTTTAAGTATATCTGTTTCGCAATAACAACATTTGTTATGTTGCATAACTAAAAGAGCACTTACTACAGTATCATGTTGATAATCATTTGCAGCAATTTTTTTTCGGGTTGTGTCAAGTTTGTCTGGGCAAGCGCCTCTTTCAATACTAATCATTTTTTCTTGGATAAAATTTTGGAAAGATAATCGGCTTTTGCTTCTAATTCTTTATAATATTCTCGCTCCACCTCTCTTTCGATTAGGGTTTTACCTTCAGGAAACATCAATGGTTTTAATTCTTTCTTAATGGTTTCCAAAATTAACTTTTGTTTCTGGGTTGGTTTATCAATACTTGCTAATTCAGACATTTCCTTCAATAATTTATCAACTTTCGAATTAGTATTTAATATGTGTCCAAAGGCTTCTGACTCTAATAGCTGATTATATTCTAAATCATTGATAGGCTCTTGTACTACAGATATAGATGCATTAGCCTCTTTAATTTCATTATTCCAATCTATATGATAAAGTTTCGAATTAGGATCATCATGCATTGTCTTTAGAGCATTAATTGCAACTATTGGAGAATGAGTTGAAACAAAAAATTGAACATTTTTGAATTGCCTCGAAAGTCTATTAACTATTTCTTTCTGCCATAAAGGATGTAAATGTTGTTCAATTTCATCTAATATTACTATTCCGTTAATTTCGACATCTTTCATTTTTTTCTCATAAAGCATTTTCCACCCATACATATCCATAATCCATGCAATAGTTGCCGCATAACCGTCAGATAATGCTCCCATCGGGATATAACTACCCCAAGGCCCTTTAATGGAAATTCCATTTCTTTCTAATTTAATGGATTTTTTTTCAAGCAGTAGAATATCTTCTAATTTTTTAAATAATTCATTTAAATCAATTTCAAGTTGCAGTCTTCTTATATTGAGTTCTACATTTTGTAATACTGATTCATAATTGAACAACGAGTAAACCGCATCCACAACGGTATATTCAGAATAAGAAACCGTTCCATATGAGCGTCTGTTTGCGCCATATGCACATACAAAAAGTTCGTTCCAAATTTTAGAACTTTTTGGCTCTGTTGTTTGAGTTACTTCAACTTCTCCAAACTTTGATAGTTTTATTTGTGTTTCAATGGATGGGGTCTTACTGTAACCGTTTAGTTTTTCAAATTCAATCCGTATTTTAGCCTTTTTATTTGTATCTTCTTTTCGTATCCAATCACCATGTAATTCATCAAGTAGCCCGGCTGCACCGGATTCTTCACATAAGCATAGTGCAATACTTCTCATTAAGGTGGTTTTGCCAACACCATTATTGCCAAGAAATACAACCCAATCACTTATTCCTTCTTTATTTGAAAGATCAATTTCAAGGTTCTTGAAACACCTAATATTTTCAATTATTATTTTTTTGATTTTCATTTTTTACAATATCTTTTGCAAAGTTAGTGTTTTATATTAATTTTCTCTTTATAAATAATATTTTATAAATCAATGGCATACTTAATAATTATAATCAATAAACATGTTTGAGAAAGACAAAATCATGCTTTTTTGTAAGAGTTGGCAAGTTTAATCGGCATTGTGGGACTTACAAATGTGTATTAGCTATCGTAACTAAAACCGTGTCTATGCTTTTCTAAAATCATGAATATTTATAATTGTTAGTTTAGTATTTTGGAATCTTCATACATTTTCAATACCAAAGTAAAAGTAATATAATGAACAACTTTATATAAAACAAATCAAAACATTTTCAACTGGCTTTCATTAGCAATTTTATTTTCTATTATTTTTATTGCGTTTACTTTTTACTATTCCTATTTGTTCTTTTAAATAAACTAATCCACCATCATTTTTTTTAATTAATTCTTCAAGAAGATTGCTGAAATTTAATAAATGATAGTTAATTGTATCTTTAAATTGTTTGTTGTTAGATGGTAAAAAATACTTTTTGGGATTAACTGCCGATTCTTTGCATCGTTTTAATATCCCCTCTTCCAAGCGCGGCTTGAGAACTAAAATAGTTTTATTTTCTGATTTTGAATGAAGATTAATAACATCGTGTTTGTCTTCTACTATAGTAAAATTACTTAAATATTTTGGTTGACTGGAATTAGGGTCTTCGTCAACTATTGCTAAAGAAATTTCTGTTTTCTTTAACAAATTACAAACTTCACCTTTATTTGGCTGATGTGCTATTTCTTTTTTTGCTAAACCTAATGATTTTGCCAAAATTTCGTCGGGTTTACATTCAACGATAATTTTTTTGGAACTTAACATTTCTACAAATTATCGAGATTAAAAAACAAACCACTACCCAACGAAATAAGTTCTTCAATTTGTTTTTGAGTGCATAATTTTGCAACCGTTTGATAATTCTCCATTTTTACAATATAAACAGCAATATCGTTTTTATTACTCTTTTCGAGTAAGGAACCTAACATATATGGATTGTGTGTTGAAATAAAAAACTGGTTAGTTTTATCTTCGGTTATTCGTTCGGCAATATCTTTTATGTAAAATGGAAACATATTGCTTTCGGGTTCGTCAAATAACAATATACAGTTATTGTTGCTCTTTATTGCAAGCGAATAAAAAATTAACCTTTGTAAAGTTTCGGAAATACTGAAAAACGGATATTCATATAATTCTTCGTTTACTTCTTTTGTCATGCTCATATCTCCTTCTACCGGTTTAAGCATTAATTTATAGCCAAATGAGCGAAACAATTCAGAAACCCATTTTTTTAAATCTGGATTAGAAAGTAAAAGTGTAGGGATATTTTCGCCAAAAGGAACCGACAAATGAGGCATAAATGAATTTTGAAATTTATACAACCTCTTATATTCATAAAAATGAACGTTTGTACTTCCCACATTACCACGTTGCAAAACTATCCCTTCATGAGAAATACTCTCAGGTTTTTCTTTTTCTTTGTTTGTATCAAAAAAATAATCGAATAGATTTTCAACTACGCCATTTTCACGAATAGCATATTTTAACACTGTGCAAATTTCACCGGTATTTACTTCTATTGGTGTGTTAATATTGAAATCGTAAAACAAATTTCCAATAGTTTTGTAACGAAACATTTCTTTATTTAAAACTCCACCAATTGCATTTTGGCTTTGTAGTGATAAAGCTTCAATAATATTACTTTTTCCGCTGTTTGGCTCACCTATAAAAACATTAAGTTTTTTACAAGATACCTGCAAATCTTTTACAGATTTAAAGTTTTTAATACTTAACTGTTGTATCATAAATATTATGTTTTTACAAAAATAGTTTAAAAATTAATTATATCTAAAACATTTTTAATTGCCCTTCGCCTGCTATTTCTTTTACATTAAATGACTTTTAAAAAAGTTTTTTAATATTTCTTTTTAAATCCTTTTTAATAGATTCAGTAAAAACTGTATTAAGTGTTCACTGGAGTTGGCGTTCTATTTTTATTAATTTATTGTTTTTCCTAATTTGTTAAGATTAATTATTAAAAGGATTTCAATTTCAGTGTAAAATTAACAAAATAGAATCAAATTATTTAAGTTCTTTACCACTTTATAAACTTTCTACTATCTGATACTTCTGATTTCTCTGTTTTGGTTCAAATCCTGCATCAATAATTAATTGTTTCATTTCGTTGGCAGTAATTGTAAATGTTGCACCGGCTGCCGATACAACATTTTCCTCAATCATTATAGAGCCTAAATCATTAGCTCCTGCATGAAGAGCTATTTGTGCAATATTTTTACCAACTGTTAACCACGATGCCTGTATGTTTGGAATGTTTGGTAACATTATTCGACTTATTGCAAGCAGTCGTAAATATTCGGAACCTGTAACATTTTGTATGCTAATTTTATTTTGTAGTTTTGTGTCTTGTAACTGAACAGGCCAAGGAATAAAAGCATTAAAACCGGGAGCATTTTTGGGTTTTTCGCTTTGCACATCACGAATGTAAATTAAATGTTGCAAACGTTCTTCAATAGTTTCAATATGACCAAACATCATTGTTGCCGAAGTGTATAGTCCCATTTTATGAGCAGCACGCATTACATTGAGCCATTCTTCTACTGAACATTTTCCTTTTGATAATTTGGTTCTTACGCGGTTGTTTAATATTTCAGCACCTGCACCTGGTAAGCTGTCTAATCCAACATTTATAAGTGTTTCAAGAACTTGCAAATAAGTTAATTTTTCTTTTTTTGCGAGATATGCAATCTCGGGCGGACCAAGTGCATGAAGTTTTAATTTTGGAAATTCTTGTTTTAAAGTTTTAAATAGAGCAACATAAAAATTTAATCCAAGTGCCGGATTCATCCCTCCCTGTAATAAAAGTTGGTCGCCACCTAACTCAAAAAGTTCTTTTATTTTAATTCGGTATTCTTCAATTGATGTTGTGTGAGCGTCTGTAGAATCTTTTTTTCTGCAGAAGTTGCAAAATTCGCATTGCACAAAACAAATGTTTGAAATATTTACGTTTCTATCAATTTGCCATGTAACTATTTTTTTGTTATGTAAACTTTCGCGAATTTCATTTGCAGCAAACATTAAATCGGTAAGCGGCATGTTTTTATAAATGTCTAATCCCTCTTTCAAAGAAATGTAAACTTTGTTATTGTATTTATTAATAATATATTGACTTGTCATTTATATTTTTAAATTTTTAGCCGAAAGATACAAATAAAAAAAGCCCAACAAGATATTTCTTGATGGGCTTTTTAAAATTAATTATAAATCTCTATACTGCTTTTGCAGTTTCGCTGGCAACTATTTCGTAACTATTAGCTATTACTTCTGTTATATAGTGTTTGTTACCATCTTTATCGGTATATTGACGATTTGTTAATTTACCAATTAAAGAAACTCTGCTGCCTTTTTTAATTGTATTGTTTGCAGCTTCGGCAAGCTTATTCCACATTACAATATTATGCCATGTAGTATCGCGTACCCAGTTGCCATCGCGGTCTTTGTAACTTGAGCTTGTTGCAAGCGACATTTTTAATACTTTATTACCGTTTGGTAATGTTTTAACTTCGGGATTTAATCCTGCAAATCCGCTAAGTTCGACTTTGTTAATCATCTTTTCCATAATAAAAAAATTTAGTTAATAATAAAAATGAATTTTAATTTGAGACAAAGGTAAGGCGACGAAAAATCCTTATTCGTCTGTTAATTAAGTATATTCGTTTATAGTCGTGTGTAAACGGTTATACACGGATATATAACACAAATACAGACAATTATAATATTGTTGAATTTTTTAATGAAATATGAAAATTGTAAAATAATAGCAAATGAACATGGTTGTAATCATTTTTTTAAGAATCAAATAAAACTAATTTGCTTTAAAATGTTTCATTAATTCATTTTTTATTTATAAAAAAAATATTACTTTTGATTAAATAATAAAACTAAAAAACATGAAAAAGTTAAGATTTGCGATTTTTACAGTATTATTGGCATTGTTATTTAATTTCCAGAGTTTTTCTCAAACTGCCACTGCAACTGTTAATTATACAGGATTTATTGCATGTGGCGGTTGTTTATTATGTGGGGGGGATTATTGGTGTATTAACACTAATCCAAGCTATTGTGGAGCAACTGCTAATTGTTTAACTAAAACATTTTTTGACCCTGTTCCTGCTGGAAAAATTATCACAAATGTTACTGTAAATTATTATTCAGGAGGTTGCGCTGGGAGTTTTATTTCGGGTTCAATAAATGGTGATACGGTACCTACTGTAAATGATGCCAATACGGGCTGTTTATGCTCAAGTAGTCCATGTGTTGTTGCTGCAACATCATCTAATAATTATACTTGTAATATGCCCGGATATATATATGGAGGTTTAAACTCTTTACAATTATGCACCGGAACATCTGTTTGTATTAATAGAGTTGAACTTGTTTTCACATACGTAAATCCTATAACTGCTAATATCAGCGGCGGAACTTCACCAATATGTTCTAATACCTCGCCTGGTACATTTACTGCCATAGGTGGCGGAGGTACAGGTTTATATACTTACCAATGGTATAATACTATCTCCGGTATTATTAGTGGAGCGACAAATTCGACTTATAATCCTGGAAATATAACATATACTACAGGATATTACTGTGCAATATCCGATACCTTATGTGTAACGGTTAATACACCAATAACAACTATAACGGTAAATTCTGCTCCACCCGCAACATTTACTGCACAAAGTCCTATTTGCGCCAACGATCCTGCTTCAATTGTTTATACAGGAACAGATAGTGCAGCTTTTGCATGGAATTTTAATGGGGCAACAATACTTTCGGGAACGCCAGGTACTTCAGGACCTTTTACGATTACATGGAATTCGGCAGGATCTTATGCTATTACACTTCAAGCTACTTATGATAGTGGTTGTGTAAGCAATATTGAAACACACTATATACAAGTTGTTAATGCAGGAACTCCTAATTGTTGTATATCTCCAACACCTGATGCTGGTGCCGACTTGCAATTTTGCGGATTAACAGGTAATTTACAAGCTGCAACACCAGATGAACCCAGTTACGGAGGAACGTGGACTCAAATTACGGGTCCCGGCAGTTCGTCTTTTGGCGATAATCATTTAACAAATTCAACTGTTACTGTTACTTTGCATGGAACTTATACTTTCCAATGGAGTGAAGTAAGCGGTTTGTGCGACTCTGCCGATTTTGTTTCGGTTACATTTATTCAAAGCCCAATTGCCTACGGAGGTCCCGATACTACTATTTGCGGCATATTAAATTACAATATGTCAGCAGTTTTAAGTACACCGGGTTCGGGAACTTGGACAGGTATAGGGATTATTAGTCCCAATAGCCCAATTTCAGCAGTTTCCGTAGTCGCTTATGGTACATATACTTATATTTGGAATGAAAACAATGCTGGTTGTGTTGATGCTGATACTGTAAATATTTACTTTTTTCAAGCACCTAACATCAGTGCAGGAATTAACCAGACAGTTTGTGCAGGTTCGCCAGTAACTTTATCAGGGAGTGGTGCAATTTCATACATCTGGGATAATGGAGTAACAAATGGCATTTCTTTTACAACTTTGGCAACAACTACTTATACTGTAACAGGAACTGATGCAAACGGATGTTCAAATTCCGATTCGGTTGTAGTATCCGTAAATGCTTTACCAAACATAAATGCAGGCGTTGACACCACAATTTGCTCAGGGACATTAGTAACTTTATCGGGAGGCGGTGCAACATCTTATGTGTGGAATAATGGAGTAACCAATGGAATTCCTTTTACATCTTTGGCAACAACAACTTATACTGTAACAGGAACCGATGGAAATGGTTGTACCAATACTGATGCTGTTCTAATTACTGTAAATCAAAGTCCTTCAACTCCTACAATTTCTCAAAACGGTTCTACTTTGATGTGCTCTGTAAGCGGAATGAGCAGTTATCAGTGGTCAGTTAACGGAAATACTGTTTCAAGTTGCAATTCACAATTTTGTTACTGTCCTCAGGACGGTTTTTATTATGTAACAATTACTGACGCAATTGGCTGTAGTGCAATATCAAACGCTTTCAGTGCGATAAATTGTATTGTTGGAATTAATGAAACTAATCAGTTAACAGAAATTAATATTTATCCAAATCCCAACACTGGTTCATTCACTCTTAATTTTACTGCCCTTCAGGGCAATGAAGCTGAAATAAAAGTGCTTAACGTACTCGGTAAAATTGTCTATTTTGAAAAAGCAAGTATTACACAAAATGAATATTTTAAAGAAATTGAATTAGGGAAAATAAGTACAGGTATTTATTTTGTACAGTTAAAAGTTGGTGAAAAAATAATAAACAGAAAAATAATTATTGAATAAAAAGGATTATCTTTGGCTAAATAATTTTTTCATGGAAACACTTGTAATAAATCTTAAATCAGAAAAAGACAAATCGCTTTTTTATGCACTGGCTGAACGCCTGCACCTTAAAACAACAACCATTACCGAAGAAGATAAAGAGGACTATGGCTTACTCAAAGCGATGCTGGAAGCAAAAAAAGGAGACTATATAGACAAAGAAACTGTTTTGAAGGCATTGCGCAAATGAAAATTCTTTTTGAAAAAAAATTTCTGAAAGATATTGAGGCGTTAAATGATAAATATTTGAAACTGCAGATTGAAGGCGTTATTTCAGAAATTGAAAAAGTTGAACACTTGAACCTGCTGCGTAATCTGAAAAAGATGAAAGGGCATAAATCCGCTTATCGCATCCGCATAGGAGATTACCGCTTTGGGTTTTTCTTTGAGAGCCGCACTGTAATTTGTACACGCTTTCTCAACCGAAAAGATATGTATAAATATTTTCCATAACCTCTAATCTTGTCAAAGTTAATATGATTTTTCGTTTAACTCGCACCATATTTCTCGCAAATATTATTTTCGCAAAGTGATGCACTGAGCTTATCGAAGTGACGCAATGCCCGCTTTTTCCTTGGTCTGTGGCACACAGACCATTTTTAAAAACATTTTTCAAGGTCTGTGAGCCACAGACCAAGGTATAATGTTTTTTTTATTTGCGAACTAACAATTTGTAAATACTATAAACAATTCTATTTCGTATTTCATCATTTTGAGTGTTTTCTATATTTTCTTTTTCTATTTTCTTTGCGTTCCCTGCGCCTTTGCGTGATAATTCTTATACTGAATAGTTACATTATTTTTAATGATTGTTTTCAAAATTAATTCTTAAAAATGTTTTTTTAACAAAGCTTTATGTTGTCATATATGTTTTAATAATCCATCTGAAAAGACATGATGGAATAGCTTTTTTAAAAAGCAACAATACTTTTGCCTGAATTCCCACTGGATAATGCATTTTGTTACATTTCGAGTTAGCCGCTTTAAAAATAACCTTCGCCACCGAAATTGGTAAAAGTCCGCCATTTCCCGAATTATTTATTTTTTGTAAAGCAGGAGTAATAAAATTGTCGTAATCTTTAATTTGCGAATTTTCGAGAACATCCATAGAGCGTCCATAAAAATCAGTTTTTATTGGTCCGGGTTCAACAATTTTAACCTTAACATTAAACTGGTTTAATTCGTATTGAAGAGCTTCGCTATAACCCTCAACAGCAAATTTTGTGGAATTATATAAACTAAAAGTTGGAAACGCAATATGTCCGGCAATTGAAGCAATATTTATTATTGCTCCATGTTTTTTTGAGCGGAAATATGGTAAAATTGCTCTTGTAACATTCATCAAACCAAAAACATTTACATCGAATTGTTTTTTTATTTGCTCTGGCGACGCACACTCAAAAGCTCCGGCAGCAGCATATCCCGCGTTATTGACAATTACATCAATTGCACCAAAAGTTTTGATGGCAAAATCAATTGCGGCTGTAATACTTTCATAATCACTTACATCAAGAACGATTTTTTTAATATTGGCGAACCCGCCAAATTCGGTGAAATTTACATTTCGCATTGAAGCTGCAACATTCCAATCATTTTTAGCAAAATAAATTGCTGTTTCTTTACCAATTCCCGACGAGCATCCTGTGATTAATACTGTTTTCATTTTAAAATTTTAATTGCAAAGTTGCAATATTTTTGGGTATTTATAAGAATGACAATACTCATATTTGTATATGTCGTAAAACATTAATAAATAATTGAATCGGATATATTATAACAATTATATTTGCATAATTGTATAAATTCTGTGAAATATGGAAATAGATGAATCTATAACTAAAAAAACTAATAAATGCTCAAAAGAACATAACTGCTTACTCGAAAAAGATTTTGTTTATTGTAAAGTTGAACGTTGCATAAATAGCGAAATCCTTTTTCTCGATAGTAAAGAACAATTGAGTTGCAATTACCAGTTGGCTTTTGGTAATTGTCAAATTTGCCGATGCCCTGTTAGAATAGAAATATTTAATAAGTATAATATTTAAAGAAATTTGTTAAATTTTCGTACAAACAACAAAGAGGAAATTAATGCCTTTTTGTCATAAATAGGGTTTTACCCTTACCTGTATGAAAATTCTTGTTTGTTAAAGAAAAAATCAAATTCAAGGCATTCGAGCTATCGGATGGAATATTCTGAATCAAACAAGATTTTAAAATTTGAGTTTACTGTTGCATACTGAATAAAATCATGTTTGCAAAAATATTTTAACGAACCGGAGATATGGGGAATCGGGGAAACAAAAAAAAATTCACCGTTTCGCCCTTTCGTCCATTCCCCGTCTCTTTTTAAATATTTTGCAAACTCAAACAGCATCAGTACGATTCGCCGTTTCAATATTTTTTTCGCAAACTCAATCCGTTTAATTATAAATGAGCATTTAATCCCGATTATTCGCATACGCGTCAAGTTAAGGATTGAATTTATAGGCTAAAGCCCGCATCAGATGTAGCATTCAAACCCCCGACCTTCCTTTGTTAATATTCACCAAAAGTATACCACGTACCCGTCTGACCGCTCCAAGCGGTCTGACGGGTATATTTCCCTGACTTCATCATTCTCTCTTTAATGTTCACTCCGTTGAATAATCGTTTTGGGCAATATTGCCAATTTAGATATACTACTCAACGGGGTGAATTATTCGGTGTTTTTTTATAATCAATAATGAAGAGCGAATAATGATTAACGATTTTTGATTTTTTAAATCCTGGAAGGGTTAATTTCTTGTGTAATAAGTTTTTTTAGCTAAAAAATATTTTTTAGTTTGACGCGTATGCGAATAATCGGGAGAAGTTCAACGAAGAAAAAGCAATCCGATATCGGATTTTAGAATTTCCGTTAAAATTAAAAAGGTAATAAATCATTGTATATTAATGAAATATAACCTTTTTTTTTGAGGTCTCTTCCGGATTCGAACCGGAGTAATCGGTTTTGCAGACCGGTGCCTAGCCACTCGGCCAAGAGACCGTTTTTGGTTTGCAAATTTACGAAAAAATTAAATATTTGACAAATTTCAGTTGAAAACAAATTAGTTTTGTAAATATTTTATGAAAATTTCGCTTTATACCGATTTTGTTAACTGGCTCGAAAGCCATACAGGCTCTTGTTTTTATAAAAACATATTTGGTATTGAATGTCCAGGTTGTGGAATGCAACGTTCTATAATTGAACTATTAAAAGGCAATTTTGTAGAAAGTTTTTTATTATACCCTGCACTTTATCCTTTAATTTTTACTTTAATTTTACTTTTTTTACATATTATTTTTCGTTTTAAAAATGGAGCGTTAATCTTAAAAATATCATTTATTTTTACAGTATTAATTATGATAATATCATATATTATAAAGATAATGAAAAAATAATTACATGGGAAGCATAGGTGATTTAACAAATCGAAATTCTGAAAGTTCTCAATGTCAACAAACTATTGATGATACGCATTTACAATATTCTTCAATTGTTTTAACTTTAGGAATTCTTTCGATATGTTTTTGCTGGTGTTATGGATTTGTTGGAATTGTAAATGGAATAATTGCAATAATTTTAACAAAAAAAGCAAAACAAATATATCTTTTAAACCCAAAACAATATTCATTAAAATCATTCAAAAATTTAAAAACTGGTTATTTTTGTGCAATGATTGGGTTAATACTTTCGTTGTTATATCTTGTGTTTATTTTTGTTTACTTGCTTACAAATAAATCGGCAATAAGTACAGCATTTAGTTCAATGCCATGGGACCTTTTTTAACAAATAGCAATGAATTTTAAAAAAAGAATAGGAGCATTTTCAAAACTTGGCGAAATTTTAAGAAATTATTTCGATAAAAACAAATCGAAAAACAATTCCTTTTTAAATAAGTGGGAAACCGAAATTGAAAAACAAATTGCCGAACAACATTTTTTCAATGCTTGGTTTACTCCCGAAAATGTTGAATTTGCATTAAAATTGTGGGCAAAATTATTAACAAGGAAAAATATTGAAAAATGGTTAAGCGAGTATAAAATTAATGAACAAAAAAAACCTAAAAACATTGGAGTAATTTTAGCAGGCAATATTCCTTTAGTTGGAATGCACGATTTTGTGTCTGTATTAATTTCGGGAAACAATTTTATTGGAAAACTTTCATCAAAAGACGATAGCTTGCTAAAGCTAATGACAGCAATACTTTGCGATATTGAACCTGATTTTTCGGGTAATATAATTTTTACTAATAACATATTGCAAAATTTTGATGCGGTAATAGCTACTGGCAGTAATAATTCGGCACGCTATTTCGAGTATTATTTTGCAAAATATCCATCACTTATCCGCAAAAATCGAAATTCAATTGCTATATTAAACGGAAAAGAGTCGGATAAAGATTTGGAAAATTTATCAAACGATGTGTTTTTGTACTTTGGTTTGGGTTGTAGAAGTGTTTCAAAAATTTATGTACCAGAAAATTATGATTTCGATAAATTTTTTATAGCTTTCGATAAATGGAATTTTATTAGTAAACACAATAAATATGCGAATAATTACGATTATTATAAATCAGTATATCAAATGAATAAAATAGGGTTTTTAGATAATGGTTTTATGTTATTAAAAAACGATAATCAAATTTATTCGCCACTTGCTGTAATTTTTTATGAGTATTATTCAGATATTATTAATTTAGCCCCCGAAATAAATAAAAACATTAACGAAATTCAATGTATTGTGAGTAAGTTAAATGAAATAGAAAATTCGATGCCTTTTGGCACTACGCAAAATCCACATTTATGCGATTATGCAGATAATGCAGATACAATGAAATTTTTGTTGAATCTTTAATTTATTAAGATATGATTTACAAATTCAAGATTTTATCGGAAGAAGACGACAAATTTTTTATGGATGTCGAAATTTTGTCGGAACAAACATTTTACGATTTTCATAATTTCATACAAGAAGAGTTAGAATACGACAGCAGTTTTCTTGCAAAGTTTTTTATTGCTAATCACAATTTGCAACGGAAACAGGAAATTCCACTTATTGTAGATAAAAAATTGGTTAAAAATATTTTAACAATGGACAAAGCTGTTCTTGCTAATTTTATAAAAGATGCTCATCAGAAATTAATTTATTTATTTGATATTTTAAACAACCGTACATTTTTTATAGAACTTGTCGAAACAATTTCCGATTCCGCAAGTCGGTATTATCCTATTTGTACTGATTTTGGAGGAGAAATTCCACAACAATTCGGTAAAAAGAATAACAAAATAAATGTATTTGATGATGAAGACGATGATATTGATATTTTTCATTCAAAGAAAGCTGCACCTGTATTAGATGACGAAGAAGAAGATTTTACACCCGAACCTTTTGAAAAAGATATAAATTTTGAATCTGAAGAAGAAACAGAACAAGACGAGCCTGAATCTACTGATACTGACGAATTTGACGACACCGAAGATATTGATGAAACTGACATCGAAAAGTAAATGTACACTGAAAACGGGCTCAATTTTAACAAATAATGAATACAAAAAGGTATAGAGTTATATGGTATAAAGGAATAATGGTTTCATTGCTCTATTGCCTCATTGTTAAACCTTTTTTACAAATTTACGAAATTATTGATAATAACAATTTAGCAACGAAACAAAAGTTATTAGTATGCTCTATACCAAGAATAATGTATTACCTTCCGCAAAGTATATATTGCATTTAATCAATTTGTAAAAATTAATTGACAAACAACAATAAATATTTAATTGTAATTGCTGGTCCAACTGCTGTAGGCAAAACAAATACTGCTATTAAACTTGCAAAACTTTTAAGCTGTGAAATAATTTCTGCCGATTCCCGACAATTTTATAAAGAACTTGAAATTGGAGCAGCACAACCAACTTTAGAAAAATTAAATCAGGTTAAACATCATTTTATTGGTTTCAAAACTATTACCGAATATTATAATGTCAGTTGTTTTGAGCAAGATGTTATAACACTTTTATCGAAACTATTTAAAAAAAATAATATCGTTATAATGTGCGGTGGTTCGGGACTTTATATTGATGCCGTTTGCAATGGAATTGATGATATGCCCGATTTCGATACTGAACTCCGAAATAAATTAATGAGCCGATTAGAAACTGAAGGTGTTGAAAGTTTAAGAATAGAGTTAAAAAAACTTGATGTTGTAACATATAATAAAATTGATTTACGAAATAAAAACCGAATAGTACGGGCTCTCGAAATGTGCCTGCTTACAGGAAAACCTTATTCCCAATTCTTATTAAAAACTCCTAAACAACGCCCTTTTAATATTATTAAAATTGCTTTAAATATTGATAGAAATGAACTACATAACAAAATAAATGAGCGAGTTGAATTAATGTTTGAAGCAGGTTTAGAAAATGAAGCAAAATCTCTTTATCAGTATAAAAATCTAAATGCACTTAAAACAGTTGGTTACAAGGAACTTTTCGACTATTTAGATAATAAAATAGAACTTAAACAAGCAAAAGAACTAATTAAACGAAACACACGCCGCTACGCCCGAAAACAAATTTCGTGGTTTAATCGCAACAACGAGTACAAGTGGTTTGAGCCAAATGATTTTAATAAAATATTGCAATTTGTTAATTCTAAAATAAATGAAAAACAATAATTAGAGTTTGTCGGTAATGTCAGGTATTTTTAATCGAAATTGTAAACTGATTTTAGTACGAGAATAACGCAGAACTTATAACATTCACAAAGATCAGTGTAAACTCCGCACTCTCACGAATACCTTTTATAAAATATAAAAAAAGTATGAGTAAATCGGCCATTATGGACAAACCCTATTTAACAACAGATAAAATTATAATTGTTGGGCAATAAAAAAAGGATTAAATTGATTTTAAACAACTTAATCCTTTTAAATGTCGGGGTGAGAAGACTCGAACTTCCGACCTCCACGTCCCGAACGTGGCGCGCTAGCCAACTGTGCTACACCCCGAATATACATTTGCAAAGTTATTATTTGTTTTAGAAAAATGAATGAAGAAAAGTAAATATTGTTGTAATTTTGAAAAATTATGAAAAATCCTGAAATAAAAAAAGAGTTACTCAATTTGTGTAACACCTTGCAAATTAATCGCCTTGAAATATTAAGAAAAGCTATGGACGATGCCCAACAAAGTGCAAATGAATATGGTCCACCAAAAGACAGGTATGACTCATACAGGATGCAATTATTAAGTAAGCACGAAATGTTAGGACATCAATTGCAAAAAGCTGAGGCAGAATTTTTAGCCATAAAAAAAATTGATTTATCAAAAAAATATATTTTTGTTGATTTTGGTTCCGTTGTTATTACAAATAACCAAAAGTTTTTTATTTCTATTGGCATAGGCAAAATTGAACTTGGTAAAGATGTTTATTTTGCAATATCACCTAACGTCCCTATTTATAATTATTTAAAAGGGTTAAAAAAAGGACAGACATTTATTTTTAATGGAGTAAAAAATAAAATTATTGATTTGTTTTAAGCATCAATCAATTTTATATAATTTGTGTTTGTCCATAATATCAATATTTTTAATTTATAGGGTATAGAGGTATATGGTATAAGGGAATAAGGAATGACGGCTAGTTGCTTATACCATATACCTTTATACCTTATACTCATAAGTTCAGAATTATAAATATGACATAAATTTACATTTTTCTCGGCTTTATAGACAGAAACTATTTAGTGTCTGTCCATAATGTCCGATTTTTGCGTTATTCTCGTATTAAAAAACAGTCATTTACATCAGTAAACTCCTGATTTTTTAATACTTCGAATGCCTTGAACTCGAACATTATGAATCAGACACTGACTTTATAGACAGACACTATTTACAATGCAAAACTAAAGTAAGCATACATTCCATTTGTGTAAACTCCTTCGACAAGTACAACTCCTTTTGCTTGTTCGATAATATTTTTTGCTTCGTCAATGCTTGTAACTGATTGGTGATTAATGCTTGTTATTATAAAACCATTTCTAATTCCAACGGCTTTTAATTTTCCATTTCCAATGTCAGAAACTTTTAACCCCGAATTTAAACGAAGACGTTGTTTATCATCGCCCGAAATTGACTGGAATTTTGCACCCAAAATAGTTGCATCAACCGACTTAACAACTGCAGTACCATTATCTCTGTTTTTTAAAACAACATCAACAATTAATTTTTTATCGCCACGCATTATGCCTAATTTTATTTTATCGCCGGGTCTGTATTTTGATAATTGTCCCTGAAGTTGAGGAATATCTTTAACTATAAATTCGTTTACACCAATAATTACATCACCCTTTACAATTCCTGCAATTGCAGCAGCACCATTATCGTAAACATCATCAATATAAACACCTTGAGTTTCGCTAATTCCTTTTTCGGCAGCTAATTTTTGGTCAACCGAAGCAATGTTTATTCCAAGATATGCACGTTGAACTTCGCCAAATTCGAGCAAATCGGCAACAACTTTTTTAACAATGTTCACTGGAACGGCAAACGAATATCCCACATAATTTCCTGTTTGTGAAGCAATTGCAGTATTTATACCGACTAATTCACCACTTGTATTAACTAATGCACCACCACTATTTCCTGGATTTACAGCAGCATCAGTTTGAATAAACGATTCTATTGAATATTGCGATATATTAATATTTCGTGCTTTGGCACTTACAATTCCTGCAGTAACAGTAGAAGTAAGATTAAATGGGTTTCCAACTGCCAATACCCACTCACCAATTTTTAAATTATCGCTATTGCCATAAGGAATAAATGGCAAATTTTCGGCATCAATTTTTAATAATGCTATATCAGTTGTTGCGTCGGTACCAATTAATTTAGCAGTAAATGAACGTTTATCATCTAACACCACTTCTATATAATCGGAATTATTTACAACATGATTATTTGTAACAATATACCCATCGGAAGAAATACAAACCCCTGAACCAACTGGCATTATTTGAGGTTGTTGATATTGTTGTGAGCCATTCCCGAAGAAAAAATCAAACATGGAATTTTGAGAATAATATTGTCCCTGCATCTTTGTTTTTACATGTACCACAGCATTTACCGAACGCTCGGCAGCAGTAGTAAAATCGGGTGATTCTAAATTATTATTTGATACTTTATGAATAGGCATTGGATTATAAATATCATTACCATATTCATTTTTTTGAAAAATTTTGTTGTAAGCCAGCATTGCAATAGTTGCTCCAACTACCGCACTTGCAAATGTTAAAAAATAACGTTTCATAGCAATTAAATTTTTTAATTTGTTATTTATTTATATTAAATGCAAACTATTAAATTTGCAATAAAATTATATCAAATTTAACGCAAGAATTTTTCATTTAGTTAGTTTTTTATTTAGGTTTAACACTATTTAACGATATATGTCAACACATTTTTATAAGTACCATGGAGCAGGTAATGACTTTATTATTATTGATAACAGGAATAATATTTTTAAAAAAAATGCTTACCAACTAATAAAAAAATTATGTCATCGGCAATTTGGAATTGGTGCTGATGGTTTAATGTTATTAGAAAAAGATAAGCTATTGGATTTCAAAATGATATACTATAATTCGAATGGTTTAGAAGGAACAATGTGCGGCAATGGTGGAAGATGTATTGTTGCTTTTGCAAAATCGCTTAATTTAATTTCCGATTTAACAAATTTTAATGCAAGCGATGGACCACATCAAGCAAAAGTTGATGGAGAAATTATTTTTTTAAAAATGTCGGACGTAACTGAAATTAAAGAATTAGAAGACGGTTACTTTGTAAATACAGGTTCTCCGCACTTTGTTATTAAAACCGAATTTCCACATAAATTAGATATAAATAATAAAGGGAGAGAAATTCGTTATCAAAAAAGATTTATGCCCGATGGAGCGAACATTAATTTTATTTCCGAAAAAAACAACATTATAGAAATTGCAACTTATGAACGTGGTGTAGAAACCGAAACACTTTCGTGCGGAACAGGCTCTGTTGCTTCTGCTGTAGCTACTACATTTAATAATGATGACGGACATTATGTTTATAAAATAAATGCAAAGGGTGGAAAATTGCAAGTTTCATTTAACAAAGAGAACAACGTATTTACTAACATTTGGCTTTCGGGACCAGCAGTAAAAGTTTTTGAAGGAAATTTATTGTAATCTTTTTAATTTTCGATTTTAAAAACTAAATTTGTAACAAAGATTTTATAAATCAGTTTATGAAAAAGCATTTCGCACTAACTTTATTTTTATTATTTCAACTTTCATTTTATAATATTTTTGCTCAACAATTAACAGTAATAAATGGAAATTTAGAATTTCTAAAAAACACAACCAAAATTCTTGTAAAATATAAGTACGATAGAATGGAGGTTGGTAAAATGTCCGAAATTGCATATTTAGAAAAACGTTCGCACGAATTAAACCAAAAAGAACCAGGAAGAGGAGATAGTTGGAAAGTTAAATGGTACGAAGATCGTAAAAAAAGATTTGAACCAAAATTCGAAGAGCTTTTCAATAAAGTTCTTCAAAACAAAGGCGTTTCTGTTAATGCAAATTATCCTAATGCAGATTATGTTATGACAATTCATACACAATGGACTGAACCTGGATATTTTGCTAGCTATTTTTACTCAAGGTACGGTGGAGGAATACCATCAGAACCAGCTTTAATTTCTGGAAAAATAACATTTACCGAAGCTGCCGATTCTAGTAAAGTTTTATCGGAAATATTATTTTACGATTCACCTGGTAAACCTATGGGAGCTCCATGGGATACAGGCGAAAGAATAAAAGAGTCGTATGCTAAATTGGGAAAATCGTTAGCGAGCTTTTTAATTAAAAATAAAGTTTTTTAATTTGTAATAAAATTAATATGCAAAAGAAAATAGACAAAAGAATAGGAATACTTACAGCCGGTGGCGATTGCCCTGGAATTAATGCTGCAATTCGTGGAGTTGCAAAAACAGCAATTTTAGAATATGGAATGACTGTAATTGGCATTTCTAACGGCTATACAGGTTTAATTAACAAAGAATATTTTGAAATTAAAGAAAGTAACATTTCAAATATATTAACTCTTGGCGGAACAATTTTAGGAACATCGCGCGAAAAACCATTTAAAAAAGATATTTTACAAAACGAAATAAATAAACCCAAACTTATTAAAGAGCATTACGAACAAGCAAAATTCGATTGTTTAGTTTGCATTGGAGGAAATGGTACAATGCTTACCGCTTCGCTTCTTTCCGAAGCAGGTCTTAATATAATTGGTATTCCAAAAACAATAGACAATGATGTTTGGGGAACTGATGTTACTTTTGGTTTCGACTCGGCTGTAAACATTGCCACAGAATCAATTGACCGACTGCATACAACAGCCAACAGCCATAAAAGAATTATGATTATTGAGGTAATGGGGCATCATGCCGGTTGGATAGCTTTATATTCAGGTGTTGCAGGCGGTGGTGATATTATTTTATTGCCAGAAATTCCTTACGACGAAAAAATTATTTGTGGATGTCTCGAAAATAGAGCTACTGCAAAAAAAGCGTATTCTATTGTAGTTGTTGCCGAAGGAATTGAGAAACCTAAAAAGATTAAAGCCGGCGATTATATTGCCAGAGTAATATCAGATAATCTTGATTACGAAACCCGTGTTACTGTTTTAGGTTATTTGCAACGTGGTGGTACTCCATCACCAACAGATAGAATTCTTGCTACCAGATACGGAACTCACGCAGTTGACCTAATTGCCGAAGACCGTTATAGCGAAATGGTTTGCGTTATCAACAATGATATTACTTCTATTAAACTTTCAGAAGTACAAGACAAAACAAGGTTGGTACCTGTTAATTTCCCGTTAATTAGAAAAGCCCGTAGAATTGGAACTTGTTTCGGCGATGTAATACCGTAATGTTTAAAATCTCAAATTATAATCAAAAGGGAATATTTTTTTCAACCTTTCTGACTACCTTCTCCAAAGAGTTTGTCTATAATATCGTAATAATAGTATAAAGCTCCAAATTCCAAGCTCCAAATTCCAAATCCCAAATTCCAAGTTTGGGGCTTGGGATTTGAGACTTGGGTCTTGAGGTTTTGGGCTTTCATTTTTGAAAATCTTTATATTCTAATGGCTTAATCATTGAGTTTAACCTTTCAGAGTTCCATGTTTCATATTCTCCTTTTTTATTTACAAAAATAAAATAAGCTTCAATTTCTTTGTGGTTTTCTACAAATTTTTTAGCATCATCTAAACCCATTACCATTAAAGCTGTTGCTACTGCATCGGCATAAGTGCAATTTTGAGTTACTACTGTAACACTAAGCAAATTCTGGTGAGTAGGATAACCTGTTTTAGGGTTAATTGTATGCGAATATTTGATTCCGTTTTCTTCAACAAATTTTCTATAACTTCCACTTGTACATACCGAAGTATTTGTAACTAATAATATTGTTTGAAGTTCTCTTTCCCGATTTTCATCTATTGGTTTATCAATTCCAATTTTCCAGAGTTTCCCTTTATCGTTCAATCCTTTTGTTTTAACTTCGCCACCAATTTCAATCATATAATCACTTATTTCTTTTGAAATAAAATAATCGGCAACAACTTCACAAGTGTATCCTTGCGCAATTGCATTTGGGTCTAATAATATTCTTGAATCTGATTTGAGCAATTTATGGTTAATTAGTTTTATTTTATTAAAGCCAACATGAGCTTTTAATTTTGATATTTGTTTTGTGTCTAATTTTTTATGTCCACCTGGTGTAAATCCCCATGCTTTAACTAATTGACCAACTGTAATATCAAACAATCCATTACTTAATTTATAAACCGAATCACTCATTGCAAAAACATCTTCAAAATATTTGTCGGTTGTTACAGATGTATCGTTGTTGTTAATTCGGGAAATAATAGATGAGTCAATGTAAATTGATAAAGAGTTATCTATTTCACTAAAAATCGAATATATATCAGAAATTTTAATGCTATCACCATTAATTTTATACTTTATATGAAAAGTGCTACCTTGGGTATTCCCCTCCATATAATCATATTTTTGCAAATTGTTATTTACAGAATCACTATTAATAGTTTTTAAATCATTGTTATTAGAACATGATATTAATAAAAAACAACTTGCAAAATAAAGAACAAATAAATTTTTCCCCCGCTCTCGCTTGCGTCCCGCAAGTGAGTATTTTTTCTGGCTCTCGTATCGTTCAATAAAATTGCATCCTATTATATGCCTCACTTGCAAGATGCAAGCAAGGGCAGGAAAAATAAATAAATTATTCATTAAAATAATGAATTAATTAAATTATCATCAGTAATATAAGGTAAAGTTACTTTTAAATCAGATTCTTTTTCCATAGCCCGTTTAATCGAAAATATAGCACCATTATTTCTTGCCCAACTTCGGCGGGTTACTCCATTATTCACATCCCAAAACAACATTCTTTGTATGCGAATATAGGCTTCATCACTACCATCTATTACCATTCCAAAACCACCATTAATAACTTCTCCCCATCCAACACCACCGCCGTTATGAATCGAAACCCATGTTGCTCCGCGGAATGAATCTCCAATTACATTTTGAATAGCCATATCGGCTGTAAATTGAGAACCATCATAAATATTTGAGGTTTCGCGGTACGGAGAGTCTGTTCCCGATACATCGTGGTGGTCGCGACCAATTACAATTGGTTCAGAAATCTTTCCTTCTTTTACAGCCTTGTTAAATGCTTTTGCAATTTCAATCCTCCCTTCTGTGTCTGCATATAAAATACGCGCTTGCGAACCAACAACAAGTTTGTTTTTCTTGGCTTCCTTAATCCATTTTATATTATCCTGCATTTGTAGTTTAATTTCTGATGGTGATTCTTTGATAAGTTTTTCTAATACATTTACAGCAATATCATCAGTATAATCAAGGTCTTCTGATTTTGATGAGGTGCAAATCCAACGAAATGGTCCAAAACCATAATCGAAGCAAATGGGTCCCATAATATCCTGAACGTAAGAAGGGTAAATAAAACTTCCATCAGTTCTTAAAATATTTGCTTTTGCACGGCTCGCTTCTAATAGAAAGGCATTTCCATAATCGAAAAAATACATGCCTTTTGAAGTTAAAGCATTTATTGCAGTTACTTGTCGTCGAAGCGATTCATAAACTTTTTCCTTAAATATTTCTGGTTCATTTGCCATCATTTTATTTGATTCTTCAAAACTTAATCCGGCAGGATAATATCCACCAGCAAAAGGATTGTGTAATGAAGTTTGGTCGCTGCCTATTTCAACTTTTATGTTTTTTTCTGCAAGTTTCTCCCATAAATCAACAATATTTCCATGATATGCAATTGAAACAGGTTCTTTGTTTAATTTAGCTTTAATAATTCTTTCAATAAGCAGGGTTAAATCGGAAAAAACTTCATCAACCCATCCCTGCGAATGACGTGTATTAATTGCCTTGTGGTTTATTTCGGCAATAACTCCAATTGCACCTGCAATAAATGCTGCTTTTGGCTGAGCTCCCGACATTCCTCCCAAGCCACTCGAAACAAATAATTTACCTGCCAAATCCTCATTGTTTTTTGATATAATTCTTCCTGCATTTAAAAGTGTAATTGTAGTCCCGTGTACAATTCCCTGTGGACCAATATACATAAACGAACCAGCAGTCATTTGCCCGTATTGAGATACACCTAAAGCATTAAATTTTTCGTAATGGTCTTTACTCGAATAGTTTGGAACTACCATGCCATTAGTTATAACAACTCTTGGTGACTCTTTATATGACGGAAATAATCCCAATGGATGACCAGAATAAAGTACAAGCGTTTGTTGAGCAGTCATTTCGCTTAAATATTGCATAGTTAATAAATATTGAGCCCAATTTTGAAAAACAGCACCATTGCCGCCGTAAGTAATAAGTTCGTGTGGATGTTGTGCAACTGTATTATCTAAATTATTGCTAATCATTAACATAATTGCCGATGCCTGTTTCGATTTATACGGATATTCATTAATATTTCGTGCAAATATTTTATAATCGGGGCGAAAGCGATACATATATATTCTGCCATAATTATTAAGTTCCTCTAAAAATTCCTTTGCAAGAATTTTATGGTGCTTCTGCGGAAAATATCTTAAAGCGTTTTTTAAAGCAAGTTTTTTTTCAGTTACAGATAAAATATCCTTTCTTTTTGGAGCGTGATTTATATTTTCATCAAATGGTTTTACTTCTGGTAATACATCAGGAATGCCATGTCTTATAGCATTTTGAAACTCATTAACTGTCATAATATTTTATTTTTTTATTTTGTAAAATTAGAATATCGCTTTTAAAAACGTAAAGTTTCACCACATTGTTAATGGGAAAAACTTATGATATAACAATTATAAGAAAAAAAATCATACAAGATAAATTATAATTTGATACCGACAACTGTTATATCATCAATTTGTTCATTGTTTCCCTTCCAGGAAAAAAGAAATTTTTCAAGTGCAACTTTTTGTTTTTCCATACTTAATTGTTGAATTTCTGTAAGCAACATTTTAAATCTTTTTGATGTTATTTTTTTATTTTCATCACCACCAAATTGATCGGCATATCCATCTGAAAACAAATAAATGGTATCGCCTTTATAAATTTGTATTTCATTATTTGTGAAGTTTTCCATTATCCGATGTATAGCTATAGGCATTTTGTCGCCTTTTATTTCATCAAGATTTGACAACTTTTGAAAAGTTGTCAAATCTGAATTGTCAGTATGGATTATATAAAGCGGGTTATTTGCCCCCGCAAACTGCATTTTGCAGCAGTTCCCCTCTTCATTTGGAGAGGGAAAGCATGTCTTGAGCGAAGTCGAAAGAGGAGTGAGTTCAATTGCGCAGAGTGCCATATCCATTCCATCTATTTGCTCTCCCTCGGCTCCTGTTTGATGCAAAACATTTATTATTTCTTTTCGCAATCGTTTTAAAATTAAAGCAGGCTGTGTAATATATTCTTTAACAACAATTTCTTTTAAAATAGCTATTCCTAACATACTCATAAAAGCTCCCGGCACTCCATGCCCTGTACAGTCAGCAACCGTAATAATTATTTGATTTTCAACTTCGGCAATCCAGTAAAAATCTCCACTTACAATATCACGAGGTTTAAATAATATAAACGAATCATTAAAATATTGCCTTACTGTTTTAACTTTTGGTATTAATGCTTCTTGAATCTTCAAAGCATAGTTTATACTATCCGTAATATTCTTGTTTTTTTCTTCTATTATTTTCTTCACTTCTTCAACTTTTTGCCTTTCTATTTCTACTTTCTGTTTCTCCTGCTCAATTGCTGTGATATCTGAATCTATAGCGACGAGTTTTTTAATTATATTGGAATCATCTAAAATTGGTGTCAAGGTTGTTTGAACCCAAATTTGTTCTCCTGATTTTTTAGTATTTAATACAGAATATACGACAGATTTTTTTTCTTCCAAACATTTTTTTATAACATTATTTATCTCAGGGTTAGAACTGGTTTTTATCAAATTTGTTCCAAATAATTGTTTTAAATCGTCCAATGTATATCCAAAAAGCCGTGTAAATCCTTCATTTACCCATTCAATTTCACCAGTTGCATCGGCAATAGCAACAGCATTGTCTGTTTCTCTTGCAACAATAGAAAGTTTTTCTAATTCTTTGTTGTATTCTTCCAACTTAACTGACTGAATTCGAATTTTTTCTTCAGAAAGTTTAATATCCGTAATATCCGTATCTATTGATACTACTTTCGTTACCTGTTTTTCTTTGCTTAAAATCGGAGTTAGCGTTGTTTGTATCCATACAACATCTCCTAATTTAGGCATATTATGCGTGGAATAAACTACCGATTTTTTATCATTTACACATTTGTTAAAGTACCCATGAACAATATGATGCTCCCCTAATGCTTTAATATTATCGCCAATATTAAAGACTGTTTCCTGAAGCTTATCACCATAGAGTTTCCAAAAAGCATTATTCCTATATTCAATCGTTCCATCCCTGTCATAAATTGTTATAGCATTAGCCGTTTCGCTTGCGACAATTGAGAGTTTTTCGAGTTCGACATTTTTAAGTTCTATTTCTTCTTTTTGATTCATTACCTCTTTGGTTCTTTCATCAACCAATGATTCAAGTATTATTTGTCGTTTTTTAAATCTGTTAATTCTTGATTTATAAAAAAGATATACGCTTGCAATAATAATAATGATAACCGAAATAATAAACCACCATGTTTTCCAAAAAGGAGGATTAATTTTTATTTTGAGCAGTTTTTCAGTACAAACTCCATCATTATTATATGCTTTAATCATGAATGTATAATTTCCATCTTCTATCCGGTTATACTGTGCATAATTAATATTGGTAAATTCGGACCAATGCAAATCATAACCATCAAGTTTATACTGATAGGTTACTTTATCTGGCTCTCTGAAGTCTATTCCCATGAACTCTATCCTTAATTTATAGATATTATAAGGACAAACAATATCTTTAGAAAAATTTACATCCTTATCCGAAAATTTTACCGATGTAATATTTAGCCATGGCGGAATAAAATTCTTTTTATTTTTTGCTGGTTCATATTTTATCGTTCCTAAAGAAGTGCCAAAACAAATATTTCCTTTCTTGTCTTTAAAAACTGCATTAAAATTACAATTATGAACAATCCCTTCATTTTTTTTAAATGTCTTAACCGAGAAGTCATTTGTATTAACCCGGCTAATCCCTAACTGATGACCAATCCATACATACCCGGAATCATCAGAAATAATACTATAGCAATAATCTGAAAATAATCCCTGAGTTGTAGAAATATTTTTAGATAATGATGTGTCATATTTATAAATACCATTTCCATAAGTAGCAAACCATATATTTCTATCCTTATCTTCAGTGATTGAAATAACATCCAATATCTCAGAACTGGTCGAAATTTCATATTTTAAAATACCATTTTCAGTAATAGCACAGAGATACTTCCCATAACTTGCTATCCAAATCCGTCCTTTTGAATCTTTATAAATATGTTTTATATTATTATTCGGTAGTCCATCACGATTAGTGTAATGTCGTTTAGAACTGGTTTTTAAATCAATTGAAAAAACACCGCTAATTGTTGCAATCCATATTTTATTGATGTCGCCGGTAATAGCATTAATTGAATTTTCCAATATATTATCCGATAAATGAAATTTAGCAAACTTTTCATCCTTAATATTCATTTTATAAATTCCACTTTTTTCCGTCCCAATCCATAAGAGTCCGTTAATGTCTTTGAATAAAGCGATGATTTTATCCTTTGGCAATCCATTAACATCAGTATAAAAAGTAATTTTTCTATCTTTATCAGACTCCATTCTGAGTAAGCCATTTTCTACTCCGTACCATTCGTTTTGCTCGTCAAAAAATACAGAAAAAATATTACTACTATATTTTGCATTTTCCAGTGTATAAAAATTAAAATAATCATTTGTGAAAAGAACAATGCCATTACCATACGTTCCCGCCCAAATATTCCCCTGGTTGTCCTGAAAAACGTCTTTGACAAATTTATTTCCCAAACCATTGTTTTCGGAATAGTTAACCATCTCTTCATACTTGCCGTTGATTTTAGAAACAAACAACTTGTAAACACCATTTCCAAATGTAGCGAGCCATAAATTGCCTTCATTGTCTTCGAATACATCCTGAATATTTTCATTTTCCAAATGATACTCCGAACCTACTTTTATTGCACTAAACTGGTGAGCCTTGTTTTTATAGGTAAATAATTGGAACAATCCTTCGTCTTCCGTTCCAATCAAATAACTATTGTCATTTTTTTGTTTATAAATACATTGAATTTTTGTTGATGGGATAGCATCAATTTGGAAAGAGCGAAGCAGTTTGTTATTGTTTCCGGTTAATGTGTTCATGAAAAGGCCATTGGAAGTTCCGATAAAAAGTTCACTATTATTGATAAAACAAACAGAATAAAATGTTACATCATTTAATTCTTTCCGTAAGGATTCCATTTCTAAATTTTTATTTATTTTGAGCAATCCTTCATTTTGAGCTACAAGCCAGATATTTCCTTTGTCATCTTCAATAATATTATTGATAGTGCTATTAATTTTATCTTTAGTATTTATTATTTTGAATTGATTGCCATCATATAAAGTTATTCCGCCATGACTATGCCCAAACCATAAATTACCGGATTTATCCCGAAAGCTGGATGTGATGAAATTTTCTGCCAAAGAATCATTTGTTAAGAATGTTTTAAAATTGATACCGTCAAATTTGCATAATCCTTCTCCTGTTCCGACCCATAAATATCCTTTACTATCCTGATTAATACAATATACAAAAGATTGAGAAAGTCCTTCATTTACGCCAAAATTTTTAAATTTGTAAGTCTGCGAATGAATAATTGTGGCAGAAAATAAAGACAAAAGACTAAATACCCAACTAATAATTTTAATTTTATTGAAATACATTATTTAGTTTTTGTTTGTAATATCAATCTTTGGTTAATTTGTTTTTAGTTTCTGGTTTCTGGTTTCTGGTTTCTGGTTTGTAGTTAAACCCGAAACTCGAAACTATTTATTTTTCTTTGTTTTTACACCTATTGAATATTTATATTTTGGCACTCCGCCAATTGGAGTATTAAAAAATGGTAATAACTCTCCGTATTGATTTGTCACATATAAAACAACATTATTATTTTTTTGTAATGAATTACTCTTAATAAATTGAATATCGTAGGACGTACCTTTTTCTTCTTTAGTAACGACGTGCTCGCTTGATGCCCAATTTGCATCGCCTGATACTTTACATAATTCGCCATTTTTTGCAACAGATATTATTCTTATTGCTCCGTCATTATCCCAGTCAAAATTACTTTGTTTTAATGAGATTACTTTGTCGTCAATATATGGATAAATATGAGAAACGTTTTTGAAATCATCATATAATCTGAATGTATATTCATAAGTGAAAGAATTTCCACCTTCAACAGGGTTGTTTTTATCACTACCCGTACTTAAATAATATTTGTACAAATTTCCGTCATCTCCGGAAATTCCCTCAGCAATTATTTTAAAAATATAACCTCCGTATTCATGCATAAGTTCCCCTTCAGTCGGATTAAAAGGCCCAAAGGAATACCAATTTTTATCATAAGTATTGTTTATTCCGAATGTTTTGGATGATAAAAGATTTCCGCTTTTATAACTTCCTGTCGGTTGAGTGGTTCGTGCATCTTTATTCGACATACATCCTTTTCCGCCATATACGGAAAATGAGGTTTTGGTGTTAAAATCTCCTTTTTGCTCATCTATTTCACCTCCGGTATCAGGATCATATACCCGAATAAAAATAGGCTCCTTTTGTGTTTCGGGAACAGAAAAGAAAAACGTTTGACAAAAATCATCATCGCCCCATTTTGTCGAACCTTCCTTCCCAAATGTTACTAAGTATGGAATATTCTCCTCAACAGTAGGAGTTGGCTGGGAAAAAGAAATAAAGGGTAAAAACATTATTACAATCAAAAAATATTTCATGTGTTTAAAATTTAATATGTATTTGATATTGACTTATTTAAAAATTTATTTTTTGCCACAACTTGTTCCGATTTTTCGGAAGATTTACAGATTATCGCAGATTATTTGCACAGATTTTTTCCAAAAAACAATCAAAGATTGTTTTAAATCTGTGTTAATTTGTGCAATATGTGGCATATTGTCTTATATAATCATTCCCTTCCCGCTCAATCGGGATAAATCGTGTGTCTTTATTTAGTTTCCGATAAATCGGAGCAGGCAGTGGATGTTTCATGTGTTTATATTTTATTAAGTAGTTCATATTTATTGGTTTAAGGTTTGGAGTTTTTAGTTTGAGGTTTTTAAAAACCCGAAACGTCAAACTTTCTTTTTTAATTAAATTAGATTGAATGAGATTGATTTTAGTTTCTTCAATCTTTCTCAATCTTATTTTCTCAATCTTTCTTATACTTAATAAGATGAGCCAAAATACAAAAAATTAATTTAATATTCTGAGTAATTATTTAGCTTGTAAAGATATTAATATTTCATATTTGATAAATAAATATTATAACAAATTTGACATTAAAAAAAATCAGAAATTGCGAATGAAAAATTAAAGCATTTGGAATTACCTAATTCAATACCAGAATTACATCAATTAATATACAAGCTATAAGGCGAAATAGATGCTTTAAAAGCTGAAAATGCTGAATTGAGATTACGGTTGAACTTAAACAGCAAAAATAGTAGTAAACCACCGTGAACAAAGAGTCGAAATCTTTTTGAACGATTGCAAAAATATAAAGACCCAGTACTTGCATTTGCTTTTAATTCCGAAGTTCCTTTTACAAATAATCAAGCTGAACGTGATATTAGACCTGTGAAAGTAAAACAAAAAATATCAAGCAGTTTTCGTACTATAAATGGGGCAAATCATTATGCTCGAAAAGCAGGTTTCATATCAACTACACGTAAAAATCAGCAAAATGTTTTCAATGAACTATGTAATGTTTTCAATGGTTCCTCTTTTTTGACTCTTCTACAAGCTAAATAGAGTCTGTCTATAAACTCTGTGTCTGATTTATAATGTTCGAGTTTGAGGCTTGCGAAGTTTTGAAAACCAAGGAGTTTACTATAGTAAATGACTGTTTTCAAAACGAGCATAACGAAAAAATCGGACATTATAGACAGACACTAAATAGTTACATAAAAACAAAAATAAATAATGTTTTTAGCTTTAAAATTATAATAGATATCTTTCCAAATAAATTGTTGTAAAAATTAATATGTATGTTGCCACGACCTTTAGGTTGTGGAATATAAAAAAAACAAATCCGGCTTTAGCCAAAACAAATAAAATTCATCGTATAAATTAAAAAAAATATTTGGATTGCAAATTCTTATGTGCAAGATGTCTTTTTTCAAACCGCTCGCTATCGGATGTTGGATATAAATCAATAAGGATTTGGATTTAGTAAAAGAAATTTTGGCTAAAGCCACTCCCTCTTCACAATTCAAACCACGACCTGAAGGTCGTGGCAATAAATGGTCGTGGCAATAGATGGTCGTGGCAATACATCTCGGATTTTTTGCATTTTAGTTTCGCATCGGTATAAAAATTAATTGGAAAGATGTCTAATAAAAAAATGTTGCAAAATTTAATTTTTGCAACATTTTCTTAATTAGTCGTCCCTTAAAAAGTATTAAACGCATTAATTATCAAGTATTTAAGTTAATAATAATCC
>MENF01000180.1 GCA_001769035.1 Bacteroidetes bacterium GWA2_32_17 | reverse complement strand
TATTTTGACATTCTTTACAGTGTTAACGGTGGTACAAGTTACAGTACCGTTGCTACTAATGTCAGCGGTAACAGCTATGCATGGAACGTGAATAATAATCCAAGTACTAATGTGTATATTAAGGTAAGAGATAATCAAAACACCTGCCGTAAAGACATTAGTAATACTTCAAATACAATTAATGCAGCAACACCAATAATAACTGCTCCGAATGGAAGCGAAATATGGAATGTGTACAGTTCTCAAAACATTACATGGAATACAGCATCTCTATACGGACCAGCCTTTATAGAGTTCTCAACTGATAATGGAGTTACATGGAACACTGTTGTTACTTCAACAGCTAATACCGGTAGTTATAGCTGGACTTTACCATTCTCTCCGTCAAGTCAGTCAAGGATAAGGATCAGTAATGTCGGTAATTCTGCATTATATGATATTAGTGATAATACATTCACAATATTAATTCCTACACCTGTAGTAACTGCTCCTAACGGTGGTGAAACATGGTATGCCGGAACAACACAAAATATAACATGGATACCATCTACATTCTTTAGTACTACTGTTAACCTTGAGTATAGTTTAGATGGCGGCACTACCTGGGTTTCTATTGCAACCGGTCGTCCGAATAACGGAACTTATGCATGGACTCTTCCAAATGTAAATTCTGCAAACGCTTTAATTCGCGTTATCAATAGCGGCAATACTGCATACTACGATGTCAGTGATGCACTTCTGACTCTTCGTCCTTATGTTCGACTGATTACACCAAATGGTGGAAATCAGTTAGGTGAATGTACCCAAACGACAATTGCTTTTGAGAAAGCGCCCTTATACACCTCTTTCAATATTGAATATTCTGTTAATAATGGTGCTAACTGGACGGCTCTTCAAACGAATCAAACATATACAAGTACATTCAATAACTATAACTGGACAATACCAAACTCTCCTTCAACACAGGCCTTAGTAAGAGTTTATCCTTACGTCTCTGTTACTTTGGCAGATCAGAGTGATGCCACATTTACGATCAAAAAAGCAGTTACAATTATTCAGCCTAATTATGGCGGTATTCTGGTTGTTGGTTCTACCTACCAGGTTAAGTGGCAAAGTGATGGTATTTCCAATCTCTATGATTTAGCCTATTCTACAACTGGACCAACCGGGCCTTGGACAAATATTATTATCGGTTATAATACCTCTACAAATATTTATAACTGGACTGTTCCCAATGCGCCATCTACAAATTGTTATTTAAGAATCAGAGACAACATAAGTACTTGTAAAGAAGATGTTTCTGATATGGCATTCACAATTGCAGCTACTGCTAACCCAATAACAGTTACCGCTCCGAATGGGACAGACTCTTTAGGTGCATGTGAGGTATATAATATTACATGGACAGAATCAGGTGCACCCATTGGAAACTATAACATTTCTTATTCTATAGATTATGGCACAAACTGGATACCTATTGTTTCCAACTATTTAACAACGTCATACACATATACATGGGTTGTTCCAAATATAAATTCATCAGCAGCATTGATTAGAGTACAGTCAGGATTAAATCCTTTGATCTTTGATTATAGCAATGCTTCATTTGTAATCAGACCCGGAAGATTGTATACTAATAGTGATGAAACAATTTGTTCTGGTAATTCGATACAACTAAATACTACGGGGGGACAAAATTATTTATGGTCACCTTCTACTTATTTAAGTAATCCAACTATTCCCAATCCTGTAGCAACTCCTCCTTCAACTATTCAATATATTGTTACTTCTAATAATGGAGGGTGTTATTTGAGAGATACTGTACTAATTACAGTTAATCCAAGTTCAGGACTTACATCTTCTGTTTCAATAAGTCCTTCTACAAGTACAGCTATCTGTAGTGGAACTCCTGTATTGTTTACAGCCACACCAACCAATGGTGGTATCTCGCCTGCATATCAATGGCAAATTAATGGTGCTAATGTCGGATCAAATACTTACACTTATTCTACTTCAACTCTTAATTCTGGTGACGTTATTACATGTATTATGACTTCAGCTTTATTGTGTGTAAATAATAGTCCCGGAACTTCTAATGCTATAACCATGACTGTAAATCCAAATGTAACTCCTTCGGTTATAATATCTACTCCTCAAACAGCTATTTGTTCAGGAACTAATGCCATATTTACAGCAATTCCAACTAATGGTGGAGGTGCACCTGTATATCAATGGAAGAAGAACGGAGTAAATGTTGGCACTAATGCAAATACCTATTCAAATAGCTCTCTGATAAACATGGATGTAATTAGCGTTGAACTTACATCAAATGCAGGTTGTGCAAGCCCTTTAATTGTGTTGTCAAATTCTATTCAAATGACAATTAACCAAAGTACCACACCTTCAGTTTCGATTTCGGCAACATCAACAACCATTTGCAGCGGAACCTCCGTAACATTTACAGCAGTTCCCACAAATGCCGGAACTACTCCAGCATATCAGTGGAAAGTTAATGGTACTAATTCGGGTACTAATTCCAGCACATTTACATCTTCCTCACTGGCTAATAATAACCTTGTTACATGTTTAATCACTTCAAGTGCTCCATGTAATACTGTAAATACTGCAACTTCAAATACAGTAACAATGACTGTTACTACACCTCCAACTGCTCCTATTGCAACTAGTAACTCTCCAGTAACTACAAATGGAACTATAAATCTGTTTGCAAGTACTATTTCTGGAGCTACTTATAGTTGGACTGGACCAGACGGATTTGGTTCAACAGTTCAGAACCCTACTATTCCCAATGCTACAATTGCTATGAGTGGTGTTTATTCTGTAATTGCTACTATAGGAACTTGTTCTGGTTCAGCTGGAATTACAACTGTAACAGTTACCAGTTCTCCATCAACAGTAACCATTTCCGGTACAGTAATGAGCGAAACAGGCAGTTTCGTAAATGGTGTTAAATTGGTTCGTACCGGATCAACAAATGATTCAATGACTACTTCTGCTAATGGACAGTATTTCTTTGATGTAACTCAAGGTACAAGCCATATAATTACACCTTATAAGAATAACGATATTATTACTTATAATGGTATTTCAACTTTAGACTTGGTATTAATGCAAAGGCATATTCTTAACACACAATTACTTGGTTCACCATACAAAATTATTGCTGGAGATGTAAATGGTTCGGGAACAGTAACCAACCTTGATATTGTTTTAACTAAATCGCTGATTTTACAAAATATCACTTCATTCCCAGGAAACAAACTATGGGCATTTGTAAACTCAAGTTATGTTTTTGCAAATCCGCAAAATCCTTTCCCGTACGAAAATTCAAGGTCATACAGCAGTGCAAATACAGCAACTGATCAAAACTTTGTGGGAATAAAATTTGGTGATGTAAATAATAGCTGGGATCCTAATACTGCAAAACTATTAAATCCAAATACGCTTGTTTTTAATATTTCAAATTATCAGGCTCAAAATGGCGATATTATTACAATCCCAGTAACAGTTAGCAATTTTAATAATATCAGCGGATTACAATATACTATTAAATGGAACCCACAGGTACTTGATTTTATCGAAACCAACAATGTTGCATTAGACATGAATTTCGGAAACACTCAAACACAAAATGGAATGATAACTACTCTTTGGTTAACTGAAAACCTGAATGGTTATACTTTAGCTGATGGTACTGTCATTTTCGAATTAAAATTCCAGGTTATCGGACATAATGGGGAATCTTCATCCATTTTAATCAATTCTGCGATAACAAATGCTGAAGCATATAACAACAATATTGAAACTCTATCGCTCTCTTTAAATGGTGGTATAGTATCAGTAACTGAAATGACTACTGTTAGTGGTAACCATGCTGATGGCTATGTTTTAAATCAGAATGCACCTAACCCATTTAATGAAAATACCCGTATTTCATTTAGTTTACCTTATGAAGATAAAGTAGTGATTTCAATTTATGACCTCTTTGGTAAAAAGGTGGATGAATTCTCAGGTATTTACACAAAAGGGTTACATACTATTATTTGGAACGGAACAAATAGTAATGGGAACAGGTTAAGTTCGGGTACTTATTATTACAAAATGCTTTCAGGTAAATATGTAAATGTTAAAAAAATGGTATTCTTCAAATAACAAATATTAAATACTAAAAAAATAATTACACCGTCCGAATTCACTTTATTACAAAAGGTCGGTGTAATTAGTAAATTTTAAAATTACTGTTTTGAATTAAATAATATTATTGCAATGAAAAAAGGTATTGTTTTTTATTTCTTTCTCTTATTTTTATATTCAACTGGTTCGTTTGGTTCTGTAACATTAATCATGAAAAATCATGATGCAGCTCCCTCAACACAGGTTACAGTTCCTGTTAAGGTCAAAGATTTCCTTAACATTATTTCTGTTCAAGGAACAATTCAGTTCGATCAATCTATTACAACTTTTGTTTCAGTGCAAGATTTTGGTTTACCAGGAATGAACGCATCAAGTTTCGGAACCTCACAAACAGGAAACGGAAAACTTACTTTTTCGTGGTTCGATGCTTCGCTGGTTGGAGTATCGCTTCCTGATTCTGCTATTATTTTTTCAATAAAATTAAATGTAATAGGTTCTATCGGTCAGGTTTCAATTCTTTCATTTGTAAATGCACCAACAATAATGGAAGTTGTGAATAACACATTTGCAACTGAAACATTAGTTTTACAAGACGGAGCTGTTAATGTGCAAAATACATATACTCCTGCAAGTGTTACTTTGAAAATAGATACCATCTCAGGAACTCATGGTTCACAGGTTCTAGTTTCACTCAGAGGAGTTGATTTTACTAATATTAATTCAATTCAAGGTACTATTCAGTTTGACCCGGCAGTTGTTTCTTATGGTGGTATAGGTTATTATGGTTTGCCAGATTTATCTTCTTCAAATTTTGGAACTACTCAAATATCAAGCGGTAAACTTACGTTTTCGTGGGTTGATGCCACTCTAACTGGACAGGATATGACAAATGATGCTCCATTATTTACTATGATATATAACCTTACTGGTAATGCCGGAGATCAATCTATACTTAGCTTTGCAACAGCTCCAACACCGCTTGAAGTAACGGATTCTCTCCTGAACACATTAACTGTAAGTACTGTTAACGGAAAAATCAGTATAACAGGTTCAACTTTTACTCAAACATTAAGACTTAGAATTGATTCTGTTTCAGGCCCAAATGCATCACAGGTAGTTGTGCCGGTTCGTGTATGGGAGTTTAACAAAATCATTTCCATGCAGGGAACTATTTCATTCAATACAATAACAGCAACTTTTGCTTCAGTTGAACAATTCGGCTTAGCAGGAATGGATGCAAGTAGTTTTGGCACATCGCAGATTAATAACGGAAAACTTATGTTTTCATGGGTTGACCCGACTTTGTCAGGTCAAAACTTAGCCGATTCAACGGTGGTATTTGCCATACGTTACAATATAGTTGGTTTTCCTGGAAATTTTACTCCACTTGATTTTATTAATACACCAACACCCATTGAATTCATTGATACAACATTTATTCCAATAAATTCAATACTTGAATCCGGGAAAATTCGTGTTTCCGGGGTTATGACTATAACAACCAACAATCCAGCCATATTTTTATTCTGTACCGGCGATTCTGTTTCAATTAGTTATATAGCATTTGGTGCTTTTAATACAGGTAATGATTTTATTTTACAATTATCTGATGCATCTGGAAGCTTTACTTCACCGACTATTGTAAGCACATTAAATAGTATTACATCAGGAACGTTTAATGATATTATTCCACTTTCAATAACAAATGGTAATGGATACAGATTCAGAGTAATTTCTACTAACCCAAGTATAACCGGAACAGAAAATGGAACTGATATTACTATTTTCCAGAGTCCATCAATCCCCACAATTCCTGTAGGAGTTAGTATTCTTTGTTCAAATTCTGTCAATTCCACTTACACAACAAATATTGCATCAGGTGCTACATCATATATATGGACAATTAATCCTTCAGTAGCAGGAACTTTAACGCCATCAGACACATCTGCTGATGTTGACTGGGATAATACTTTTTTTGGCAATGTTCAAGTATTTATTTCGGCAAGTAATAGTACATGTCAGAGTATAAATTCCGACACATTAAATATTTCAATATTCGCATTACCTGAAGTACCTGCAAAACCTTTTGGTGATTCAGTTTTATGTGCATCATCTGCAAATTCCACATATTCTACTTATCAAGTAAGTAATTCCGACACATACGAATGGCAATTATCTCCTGTTTCTGCCGGAACCATTACTGGCACTGACACTTCTGCTGTAGTTGATTGGAACCCTTCATTTTCAGGCGCTGCAACCATAATTGTAAGAGGATTAAATGCAAACTGTTCAGGTTCATATTCTGTAATAAGAACTGTAAATATTTTATTGACTCCAACTATTCCAGTTTTATTGACAGGAGATACTATGTTATGTGTAAATCCAGCTAACTCAACTTATATATATTCATCATCTGCCAATGCAACTTCTTATGTCTGGTCGCTGATAACATCTGGAGCAGGAGCATTGTTGCCAGCAGACACCACTGCTATTATTGACTGGAATAATATTTTCGCAGGCACAGCCCAAATTAATTTCACTGCAACAAATGGTACATGTTCATCATTTGATAGTTTAATTGTTACTATAAATTCTGTACCGCTTAATACAAGTTCCATTATAGGGCAGGATTCAGTTTGTGATGGTTCTTCAGTAATTTATTCCGTTGCACCTGATTCCACAATTACTTCTTATACCTGGTCATTGCCGGTTGGTTGGTCAGGAACGTCAATTACTGATTCAATTAATGTAACTACAAACAATACTGGTGGTACTATTACGGTTACTGCTAATAATAATTGCGGTTCAAGTACTCCTGAATCGTTAAATGTGAGCATTATTTCAGTTCCTGCACAACCTAATACTATTGTCGGATTAACAAATGTTTGTGAAGGAAATAATCTTATTTATAATATTGATTCTGTTCCTGGAACAACAAGCTATACATGGACATTACCTATGGGTTGGGCTGGCAATTCTATTACAGATTCAATTACTACAACTTCAGGAAATATTAGCGGAAATATTACAGTTTCAGCCGAAAACAGTTGTGGAAGCAGCCCTGTTCAAACAATTTCTGTAGTAGTAAATCCTCTACCAGTAATGCCTAGTATAATTTATGGGAACACGTCAATTTGCGAAAACAGCACACAAATATATCATATTGATTTAGTTTCTGGTGCCACTTCCTATATATGGTCAATTCCTTCAACCTGGGCAGGTTCTTCTTCAACAGATTCTATTTCAATTATTCCTGATTACAATTCCGGGAATATTATTGTATATGCTATTAATGCATGCGGCGGCGGTGCCGCACAACAATTGTGGGTTACTGTTCAATTACCACCCACTCAGCCCACATTAAGCTGGGCCGATACTATAATATGTGACAGTTCTTATGTAAACTATGGAGTAATTTTTGATTTGAATGTTGATTCTTTTACATGGACACTTCCATTAAATTGGACAGGAACTTCTACAAATTCAAACATGTCAGCATTTGCTGCTACAAATAGCGGTCAGGTAACTGTTGTTGAAAATAATTCATGTGGAATAGGTCCTCCTTTAATTATTAACGTTACATTAAATCCATTACCAATTGTTACACTTGCTCCATTTGGAGTAATTTGTGATACTTTATCCGTTTTTAATTTAACGGGTGGTTCTCCTTATGGAGGAATATACTCTGGAACCGGAGTTTATAATGATAGTCTTTTTGATCCTAGTATTTCAGGCTCAGGATTATTTACAATCTCTTATGTATTCACTGATATTAATTCATGTGCAAATGATGCAGTCGCTGATATACAAGTTGATATTTGTCTTAATATTTCTCCTTCAATTATTTCTACGAATGAATTTGAAATTTTCCCAAATCCATTCAGTTCACAAATTACAGTAATTATAAATAAAACAAATAAAAATAAAATTGAAATACTAAATGTTCTTGGAGAAATTGTATTCTCATCAGAGATTAAAGACAATAACACAATAATAGATTTGAGCAGACTTGTTAAAGGCGTTTATTTTGTAAAAATAAACAACGGGCAAAATAGTAGAAAACAAAAATTAGTGAAAGAATAAAATAATTATTAAACATAAAATCATATAAAATGAAACAAACTTTATTATTAATAGTATGTACTTGTTTTCTTACAAGTATTATTAATGCTCAGGCTATCCGATGGTCAAATAAAACTGTTTCACCGGGTATTCTGAACGAAGAAGGATTTGCTATTGCTGCAGATTCACTTGGTTACACATATATTACCGGTAGTTTTAAAGATACCGTTTACTTTGGAAGTACAATGCTGGTTGGCAGAGGCTTGAAAGATATCTTTCTAGTTAAACTAGACACCATGGGACAATACATGTGGACCAAATCGTTTGGAGGTTCTTCCGATGATGAAGGTTTAGGAATTAGTATTGATAATTTAGGAAGAATATATATTACCGGGTATTTTACAACAAAAATGTTCTTTTCTCAAACCGATTCTTTAGTTTCTTCAGGAGTTCAGGATATTTTTGCTGCACGGTTTGATAATAATGGAAACCTTCAACTAAAAGTAAGAGACGGTAACACCAGCGGTGATTACGGAAGATCCATATGGGCACATCCATCCAATGGCGACTTTGCAGTTGTAGGAGATATTTATAGTAATACTCGTTTATATGTTGCAAAATATAACAGCAGTGGTACACTACTCTGGTCAAAAGGATATACAGCAACAACTGCAACAGGTACGGGAGTATGTATGGATAATGCTGGCAAAGTTTATGTCTCTGGATATTTCTCAGGTAATATGGCTACACCAAATTTAACCAGTAACAGCAATAGTATTGATGCATTATGTATAATATTTAACAGTGCCGGAACCACTCATGATTATAAAGGAAATTATGGTTCTACTTCAAGCGATTATGCATATGGCATTACCAGCAAATCAGATGGTGGTAAGTTTTTCTTGTGTGGAAGATTTACTAGTTCAATTAATTTTGGAAATGATTCCTGGGGAAATCCTATCAGTTTAACAGGATCCGGTAGTTATGCATTTATAACAGGATGGAATGTTCCAGGTGCAACAGAAACTCCTGAATGGACACAGAAAGGCCCTTTCGGGACTGATTCTTATTTAAATATTAAACTTGACAGGACAGGGAACCCTGTTGTTACCGACAATACTATTGGTACAGTTAAATATATGAGGTACGGTGGAACTTCTGCCTGGGTGTCAAGACCAACATATACTTTGTCTACAGGTAGTTCAAATAATAGTTTAGCAATTGATAAAAAGGGAAATGTTTATACTACCGGAAAATTTAAGAACACCTTTACTTTTTCTGATTCTGTTTATGTTACCAATAATTATACATCTGTTTTTGTTCAGAAGATTTCTACTATAAAAATATCCTCTCCTGCAGCAGGCACCGATAAATGTATTTCATCTGTACAAGGCGATTCGATGCTTGTGAGTTTTATACCATCTATGCCTTATAATTCAGGTAATATTTTTACATTAGAAATGGATGCTACCGGAACAGGGCTTTTTACCACACCTGTTACTTTAGGAACCATGACTTCATCTGCAGGTGGAACTATTCATGGATATATTCCAGCCGGTACTGCTGATAATGGTTATTTTGATTTCAGAATAATTTCTTCTGACCCTGCTACAACATCTGGCGACCAGGTTTATGCTTATTTCAACGACAGACCTATTGCTGAATTAAGTACCGATACAATTTCCAGGTGTTCTAGTGGAACTGCAGTAAGTGTTACAGCAAACCAGACTAATCCTAATGGTGGTGGATGGGGATATTCGTATCAATGGAGTCCTACCAATTATTTATCTGCTCCCATTGGTTCTACCACCGATGTTTATCCTCCAACAAACACAACATATACTGTAAGTATAACTGACATTGATAATGGATGTGTTGGAACTGCAACCTTATACGCTATTTCATGGCCAAGCCCAACTATTGATGTAGGAAATGATACTATAATCTGTGCAGGAACAAGCATAATGTTACATGCAACCGGAACTAATATAATAACTTATAACTGGACTCCTACTGCAACATTACAGAATCCGACAACTGCAACTCCGATTGCTACACCAACACAGTTAACAACTAATTATTTATGCCAGGTAGTCAGCGATCACGGATGCACCAACAACGATCAGATATCTGTTACTACTTATACTGTTGTAGCTAATGCCGGACCAATTTCATATAATACATGTTTAGGAGGTGCTGTTCAGCTTTCGGGAACATCTTCCGGACAAACATACAGCTGGACTCCAACCACCGGATTAAGCAATCCTTCTATTCTGAATCCTATTGCCACTCCAACAGTAACAACAAAATATTATCTTACAGGAACAAGCTCTACTTATGGATGTATCGGAAGAGATTCCATTACTATTAATGTAGGGCCAATTGTTGTAAATGCAAATGATATTTCCATTACCTGTAGTCAGAATGGTACATTAACTGCAACCCCTACTGGAAACTATGTAACACCTCTCACCTATACATGGAGTCCTGCAACCGATCTTTCCGGAACAACAGGAGCTTCTGTTACTGCCCATCCCATTGAAAACAGAACTTATTATGTTGTAATGACCACAGGAAATGGATGTTCCGGTTCTGACAGTGCAAAAGTATCCGTAAGTTCTAATTTTGGATTAGCTTTTAGTGTAAACCAGCAACTGTTTACTTCTCCACCTTTTGCAGCACAATTTACAAATTCAACCCCTAGTCCGTCAAATTATACATTTACATGGTACTGGGGCGATGGATTTTCTACACAGACCGGTAATGCTACTGTATTTCATGTGTATACTTATAATGGGAACTATGATGTTACTTTAGTGGCTGTAAATAACACTACCGGCTGCATAGATACTCTTATTAAAACCGGTTATATTTTCTGTATGGGTGGAACAGCCTGTAATCTCACAGCAACTGTCAGTACTCCGCAAGGAACAACAACATGCCAGGGCGATACACTTTCATTAACATGCAACACCGGTACCGGTTATATTTACCAATGGAATTTAAATGGAAATCCAATCAGCGGAGCAACATCTTCGAGTTTTGGAGCTACAGTTCAGGGTCAGTATTCCGTAACACTTGGTGACGGTTCATGTTCGGTTGTTTCTCAAACAGTTTCTTTAAATTTTGGTACTCCGCCGTCAGCTCCTGTAATAACGAAAACAGGAAGTATAACATTTTGCGGTGGAGGCACGGTTTTTTTAACTGCAAATTCGGGATATGCATCATACCAATGGAATACCGGTGCAACAACTCAGAATATTACTGTAACACAATCCGGAACATATTCGGTAACAGTAAGTATGTCTGCTGGAGGTTGTTCTTCATCAGCATTGTATGATCTGAATGCATCTTCGATGCCTGCGCCTGATATCTGCCTTGTAAGTACCGACAGCTTAACTCACAGTAACATTATTGTATGGGAACCACCGGTAAGTGCTGAAATTGACTCATTTATTGTTTACTGCGAAGGAATTGTTGCCGACCAGTTCGAAAGAATCGGGGCAGTAGCTTACTCCGATTTAAGTACATTTACAGACAATGCTTCTAATCCGCAACAACAGGCATATCGTTATAAATTGTCTATCCTCGATACATGCGAGATTGAATCAATGATGGGTAATTTTCATAAAACAATTCATTTAACAATTAACAGTGGAATGGGTGGAGATTGGAATCTGATATGGAACCATTATGAGGGGTTCGCTTTCGGAACATATAATATTTACCGTGGCTCTGATTCTACCAATATGACTTTACTGTCATCCATTGCTTCTACTTTTAACTCATATACTGATATTGCCCCACCTACTGGTCTTTTATATTATCAGATTGAAGTAATTAATCCTGCAGGCTGTACACCAAATAAAACATGGTCATCCTCCAGATCAAATATTGCAGACAACGGAGAATCTCCTGTTTCTGTTCCTTCACAACCCGAATCAATTAATGGCAATAGTTCTATCTGCGAAGGAAGCAGTTATACTTATTCAGTATCTCCTGTTAGCGGTGCTACTGATTATACATGGACTTTACCAGTTGGATGGACAGGGTCATCTACTACTGAAACAATTAACATCATTTCAGGAGCAATTGGAGGAACAATCTCTATTACGGCTAATAATGTAAATGGATCTTCCATTCCTCAGACATTATCAGTTATTGTAAATACCTTACCTATTGTTACATTGAACCTGTCATCTATTGACACTCTATGTATAACCGATCCCGATGTTACACTTACCGGAGGTAATCCTTCAGGTGGAAATTATTCAGGTTCATTTGTTACTGGTAATGTTTTCAGTCCTTCAACGGCAGGAATTGGAAATTATTTAATTACATATACCTATATTGATGTAAACAGTTGTTCGGATTTTGCAAATGGTGCAATTTATGTTGATATTTGTTCAGAAATATCTACATCCGACAATTTGTTTTATTGTCAGATATTTCCTAATCCTTTTAATTCATCTATAGAAGTAATTATTAACGAAATAGGTCAATATAAAATTGAGGTACTTAATGTTCTGGGAGAAAGATTGTATTCTTTAAAAGTTTCAACTAAAACAACACATATAGAATTGAGTAGTTTAAGTAGTGGTATTTACTTTGTAAAAATCAGTAACGGACAAAACAGTAATTTGAAAATGATTGTTAAACAATAATTCTAAATCCAAATTAATATGAAAAAATCAATTAAAACTTTTTTTGCAGTAATAGCATTTTCTGTTATCTGCACTTTTGTTTCTGCACAATACAAAATGGATGGGAACACTTTAGTTAATTCAAGCAACAATAATGTTGGTAAAATTGACAGCGATGGAAGAACCATCAGCGATGCAAGTAATAACACCATTGGCAAAGTAGATAGTGATGGTAAAACAATCAGCGATTCACACAATAATACCGTTATTAGAATTTCTGGTGATGTAATCAATGATTCACACAATAGTACTGTGGGAAAAATGAGCGATGTTACCAGTACTATAAGCGGTGCTAAAGCAGAAGCTGCTTATGTAGCTTTATGGTGGTTTATAGTAAAAGGAAATAAATAAATAATTATTTTTAATTTCACCCCGGCAATCTCATTCAGAGAATATCCGGGTTTTTATTTTATCTTTTTTGCAAATTATTTATTATTTTTAAATGAAATTACTAAAACACACTTACTTTACAACTTCATTTTTGCATTTAATCGGGATTATTTTATTCATCATTCTTTGCTGCAATATACCAGCTAAATCAGACAACACACTTGATTCATTATTCAATGATTTAAAAAAGCAAAAACAGGATACTTCACAGATTAAAACCTTGTTTGAAATAACTACCCAACTTATTGATGAAAAAAATCCATTAGCTAAAAAATATGCCTCTCAAGCCATAAATAAATCATTGTTGATTTTTGATTCAGATTATTTTAACCAATCCATTTCTCTCTATTTAAAAGCTGTAAAAAATGAGCAAACTCCGATACAGAAGTTGCATTTTCTTAATCAGCTTTTAGCTCGGATTATTATAAAGGACTATTCCAAAAAAAGTCTGATTTATATGTACAAAGCTTTAACATTTGAAAGCATTGATTCAACTATTAAAGCAGCTAATATGTACGAACTGGCTACTCAAGAAGCATTAAAATCGAAAGATACGCTTACTATTATTGATGTTTATACTTCGAAAGGAATTTTTTTTAAGAAAAAATCAAATTACACTTTATCACTTGAAGCATTTATTACAGCTTTAAAACTTTCAGAATTTAGCGGTAATTCTGAAGGAATTTTTCCAATTTGCATTAATTTAGGAACTATTTATGAGCAAATGCTCGATCTTGATAAAGCCATTGCATTATATGAAAAGGCAGAAAAAACAATAAATAAAGATGATGACCAAAATGGCAAAGCCATAGTTTATTATAAAATTGGTAAGACATTATTAAAACAAAACAAGTATAAAGAAGCCCAGAATTATCTTGAAAAAGTATATGAGATTCATATTCAACGAAACGACAGAAACGGGTTAATCGTTTCTGCCGGGGCTTTATCCGGAGTATGTTATTTTCAAAAACAATATGATTGTTTCCTGAAATGGATGAAGATTTCACTTGATAATGCTGAGCTTACACAAAACCAACAAGGTCTGGCTTCCGGTTATTCGGCATACGGCAGGTATTTTGCAGAAGTTAAACAAGATTACCCTAAAGCTTTAGAATATTATAAAAAGAACCTAACATTAGATTTAAATAAAGTTCAACTTTCACATCTTAATTTGGTATATAAGCAAATATCTTTATTATATGAAAAAACAGGAGATTACAAAAAAGCATTTGAATACCATAAATTGTATTCCAGTGTTAATGATTCGTTATATAATTCTGATATAGTTAGAAAGCAAACCGAAGTAAAATTAGTTTACGAGTTTGATAAGATACAACACCAAAATGAAATTGAAAATAAAGTTAAAGAACGTGAGCAAAAATTGTTATTAGATAAAGAACGTCAACGGCGTAATTTTTTTATTGTTTTTGGAGTACTGGCAGTTTCCCTTCTCTTGTTAAGCTATAGAAGTTACAGGATAAAAAGAAAAGCAAATTCCTTGCTTAAAAAGCAGAAACTTGAAATTGAACGACAAAAGAAAATAGTAGATGAAAAAAATAAAGAAATAAGTGACAGTATAAATTATGCAAGGTATATACAATCTTCAATTTTGCCTTTGAATGATGAACTTAATAATTCTTTTAAATCCTATGTACTTTATTATAAGCCAAAAGATATTGTAAGTGGAGATTTTTACTGGCATATATCTCAAAGCAATAAGGTGTTTTTTGCCATTGCTGACTGTACCGGACATGGTGTTCCCGGCTCAATAATGAGTATGATTGGAAATATTTTGCTGAATGAGATTATTAAAGAGAAAAAGATTTACGAACCAGCCAATATTCTTAATACATTAAGTAAACTTGTAAAACAAACCTTGCGACAGAAAGAAAACCTTAGTAACCGTGTAAAAGATGGAATGGATATAGCTCTTTGCATGTACGACAAAAGCACTAACAAATTACTATATGCCGGAGCAAACATTTCTTTATACGTTGTTAATCATTTTGGTAAAATTATAGTATATAAACCTGATAAAGCTGCAATTGGAGGATATACCGATGATAAATATTGTTTCACACAAACAGAAGTATTAATGGAAAGTAATGAATGGGCTTATCTATTCAGCGATGGTTATATAGATCAGTTTGGTGGAGAAAAAAATAAAAAATATACTTTAAAACGAATGAAAGATTTGTTTTTAGAAATGACTTTATTATCACCCGACGATAAAATGAAAACCATTGAAGAAGCACATTTATCGTGGCAAAACAAACAAGAACAAACAGATGATATTTTACTTTTCGGATTCGAAATGTATAATAAGGAATAGTTTACATTTAACTTTATGAACTTTCAACTTTCAGGCTTTACAAATTTAATTCACTCAATTGGGTAACTTATACTCCATTATGCTACTATAGAGTATAAAATAAAATAAATTAATTTAATTTTATTTGTTATTTATTATTTTGTAATTTGCAAGGTGATTGGAAAATAAACTTTTAGGAAACTATACAAAACAACCAAATGAATGAATATGTATGATAAAGTAAATATATAATTAAAGCCTGTCTGTAATGTAGTTAAAACCTGTAAGTTTATGCCGTAATTCTAATAATCCAAAACTTATAGAATATAGTATAAAGATATATGATATAAGGGTTTAACTGCCATTCGCTATTTCCTTATACCTCTTACCTAATAAATTAAAAAATTTGACTTTACGGACAAACTCTAAATAGTTCCTGTCCATAAAGTCAGTGTCTGTCCATAATGTTCGATCCGATAGCTGTCTCGTCCTAAAAAAAGTTTACACTTTTTGGTTAATAATCCTACTACAAATTTACACATTTTTTTAAATCCTAAATACCA